>CAZLOL010000005.1:31907-43250 GCA_964561045.1 uncultured Ignavibacteriaceae bacterium
GGAAAATTCATCGGCTTTTCTGAACAGAATATCTTTCCGAGAAAGTACTTTATCAAAATTCAGGTCATCAACTTTTTCATAATATGTTATGATAACATTATCCTGTTCCGATGGAGAGATGTTAAGAAATTTATACTGAAGAAAATTTCTTTTCACATCAGATTTAAAAACTGAATCGGCTTTCAGTCCTCTGATGTCATCAATCGTAAGCTCATCCTCAAGCTTTATTCTTATTTCACCTTTTAAAACGGGCTGTTTCCATGTGGATCCTGTTTCAAGAATGTAAATGAATCCGTTAGTTTCATCCTTTGAATAACCTTCTCTGATGATGCTGCCGTTTGTATTTACTATGAAATAAACCGTAATGACCGTTGTATCCTCCGGCGCGAATATGTTTTTCCAGACATACCAGTTGCTGTTTTGTAAATACCCCGTGTTAATATCAGATTTTTCCGCAATTAAATTTACCGGAACAGAATTTACAAACACTTTTAATCCGTACAATGAATCGAACATTATCTCTGCCCTGTGAAAATCTTTGTTATTACTTTTGAAACTTGTGTTTAACGGATAACCGGTTTTTATAATTATCGTATCTTTGGTATCATTATACATCTTGTATTCACCCTTCACTACTGCATAACCTTTATATAAAATTACAGAAACAATTTCGTCCGCCATCTGAATCTTCTTATAAGCCAGGCTGTCTTCCGGATAAAGCAGTGAAAAGTTACCCATTCCGCCGGCATTCCATATACCGGGCTGCGCGGCATTTGCTAAGATCTCTTCATTCACAGTAATTAACAGAATTATCAGAAAAATTTTATTTAACATATCTGAATTTTTAATGTATATGAAATTAAATTTTCAACTATTCTAATTGTAAATTCTCTAAGTCAATAATTCTCGATGATTCATTTACAATAAACTGCTCCATGTCTTTAACAGTATTTATAATCACTTCTTTATCTTTAACGGGATAAACTGCAAGTTTAAGCAGCTCATACATTTGCTTTTCTTTTTCGGGATAATATTTAACAAAAGATTTATAGCAGGGATAAAGATCTCTTGTATATAAATTCTCCCGCTTCATTACTATTTCAAAACCTGTCCTCACTATTCTCTTTGCTATCCAGGAACACACATCAGGAATTTCTTCATCGGGTTCTTCAGAAATATATCCGTAAAAATCTTTTATATCCTTTTCTATGAAGAATATATGAGCATAACTTTCATTGCTAATTTTAAAGGAAGTTTGAGGGAAGTTAAGATCCTGACCGAGTAACTTTACACTTTGTGTCTGAAGCAGAAACTGTTCAAATTTCCGGGATAGGACATTTTCTATCGTCTCTAAATGAAATTCAACTCCTCTAACAAAAGTATACCTGCTGCATATTTCCTTCTCAGAGGATTCTTTCCATCCGGTTTCTGTTTCTTTGTCTTCAGTTATAATATATAAATCTATATCTGATATCTTCTTTACTGCCGTTCCTTTTGCTATGCTTCCTCTTAAATAAACACTATGAAGATTTTTTCCCAGGTGCTTTTTCGCATGTTCTACAGATAATTCCAGTGCTTTTTTGAATTCCGGCTGTATTAAATTTATAGAGCATGGATTAATAATGAAACCGTTTTTATCCGGCGTAAAATAGCTGCCGATATTTTTTATTGTTTTCTTTTCCAATATTAATTGCAGAACACTTATCGGGACAGATCAGAATAAGTGATCATGATATTTTAAAAGTTCAACATAACAAATAATATCAATTATTACAATCAATTAGAACCATTACCTGTTTGTAAATTCCTGGAAAGATTTTCTATCAATGTGATCTGCTCGCTGATCTGTTTTTCCTGCCTGGCAATTGTTCTTTTGCGGAGAATGAACCAGACAAACAACATCCATCCCAGAGTTAATGAATAATATATCAAACCAAAAGTAAGATCCCTTACGGCAAACTCAATCTCATACAGCATTAAGCCTGCAGTAAGTATGATAAAATATACCGATAGCCCTTTGGTTTGAATCACCCGCTGCCTGTTCCTGAAAGTTAACAGCTGCTGTAAATAAGAATTCGTATCGGAAGTAATATCAATTTTCTTTGAAAGCCTGTTTATCAGCTTAAAGTTGCAAATAATACCAAGGGCTATTGAGAAGAGTACAAGCATGAGCCCGATTTTAGTTGTAATTAATTCAAAGTCATATTTAAAGCCAATCCAGACTATAAATATAAAAGTCAGACACAATGTGACAGAGCTTAACAGATTTTTTCTCATAATTTTTTTCCTGGTTGATTCTATTTTTGAAATTATTTCAGAAGATGCGGGCAGGTCTTTTTGCGGAGCCGTATTCTGCCAAAGATCTTTTATTTCATCAAAGTTTTTCATTTTCATTAAACTTTTTTGTTAGTAATTGTTTTATCCGGTGAATTTTAACTCTAATATTTCCTTCCGATATTCCCACTATATCAGCGATCTCTTTTTGTGGCTGTTCTTCGAGAACAAGTGATATGATAAGTCTGTCGGTCTCAGGAAGTTCACTGATGCATTTATATAAAAAAGCAATTTGTGAATCGTTTGATTCTTCCTGCTTCTCTTCTATTTGAAACGGAAGTTCTGATGTAATATTTTTTTTGGATCTCTCGATCTGCCGGAGACAAATGTTGGATGCGATCCTGAATATCCATGTTCCTATCGAAGATTCATTCCTGAATTTGGAAAGATTCATCCACACCTGTATAAATGTTTCCTGAGTCAGATCTTTTGCCATTTCCCTGTCATTTGAATAACTCATGCAGAGTCTGAAGATCTTCTGATTGTAAGAATTGTATATTTCTTCGAATTCCATTTTTAAATTATTATTTCAGGAAGTTATTGATCTGATCCATATACCATTCAGTATCATCATACATTACAAAATGAAGTCCTTTGGTTGCATATTCCAGCTGCGCGGTTTTAAGATTTTTATATTGCAGAGAAACAGCAGGCTTTATGTTTACAAAGTAACCTTCAAGCAAAATAAGCGCGGGACATTTAATCTCAGAAATTATATCCCTCATATCTGTATTCAGATACTGGCAGAATATCTGCGCCAGAGTATTTCTGTCAGAATTTACAGCCCACTGAATCACCTGTTCCCTGTGAGCTGTGTCCGACATAAGTCCTGAAATAGAATTCTTCTGCATTTGATAGAACTGATCATCATTCATTGAACTGAATTGATTCACATAGTCCGAACAGTCCGGAGATTCCGATGCCTTAAAAGCAGAATCATTTATTGCACCGAGGCAGGGCAATGCATCAACCACAATAATTTTTGAAACAAGTGACGGGTATTCGGAAGCAAGTATCATTGCCATTCCTCCTCCGATGCTGTGACCTATGATAACAGGTTTTTCTAATTCATTATCCTTTATATAATCAGCAACTGACCTCACCCAGTTCCTGAAATTCGGATTTGCTTCAGGGTGTGATCCTGCAAAGCCTTTCATAGTAAGAACATGGCATCTGTTGTTTTTTTCGAGCTGTCTCACAGTTTCATTCCAGACCTCACCTGAGCAGCTCCAGCCGGGTATTAATATGACATTGTTATTTCCATTTCCGGAGATAATTACATCGAAAGAATATTTTGATGCACTGAACACATTTAAATATAAAGCCAGAGTTATAAATGCGGTTAGAATTAATTTTTTCATTTTTAATATTTATTTAGTTTAACATTTAGATACACGAAACATGAAAATGTTACAGTTTCACATCCGTCCAAAACGATTTAAAACATTTGATATAAATTTGGATTGTTCCCTGCACATTGAATAACCCCAACCCCTCCCCTTTGAAAAATAAAAGGGAAGGGGGAGAATAAGACTGCTCTTTTCTATACTTCTCTTTCAAAAAAATAAAATATCAAAATCAGATTGTTAAACTCTCAATACATTTGAATTAACAGAATTAATTTTACAAACTCAATTTTCATTTTGAAAAAATAAACTTTCTTTCTCCCCTCCCCTTTTTTTCAAAGTGGAAGGGACAGGGGTGGGGTTGTTTCAAGAAAGCTTAAATTTTATTTTAATAACATTTCTAAAATGTAAGATAATTTGAGAATATTAAATATCTTGGACAGCACTGTTAAAGTTTAAATTATATTTATTTCTTAAGACTTGAAATTACAGGTCAATAAATCTAATTTTAATCAACCTTACAAAGTTATGAATACAACAGATCTCATAAACTCATCCAAGGCACCGGAACCGGTCGGACTTTACCCGCATGCACGAAGAGTTAACAACTTACTTTTTCTTTCAGGAGTAGGACCGCGTGAAAGAGGCACAAAAAAAATTCCCGGTGTTGAACTTGATGATAACGGCAATATTGTTTCTTACGATATTGAAATTCAGTGCCATTCGGTTTTTAAAAATGTAAAATATATACTTGAAGATGCAGGCTCATCATGGGATAAACTTATCGACGTAACGGTATTTCTCACAGACATGAAATCTGACTTTGCGGCATATAATAAGATTTATTCGGAGTATTTTAAAGATAATCAGCCGTGCAGGACAACGGTTGAAATTAATTCATTGCCGACACCCATTGCAATTGAGCTCAAATGCATAGCGGTTGTTTAACTGTGTTAAAAATTAAAATATGTTTAAAACAGCGAACGATTACTATGAATAAAATTTTTGAAGATTTATTATTATACATATAAAAAAAAATTATTCTAAACACTTAACTCTAAAAACTCTAAACTCTAAAAACTCTAAACTTTAAACACTTGCAAAGATGGGAATAATTGTGATCGTCTGTTTCAGACCTAAAGCAGGTAAACATGAGCTTCTTTCAGAAGCAGTCAGGGAACATCTTCCGGTTTTAAGAAAAGAAGGACTCATCACTGACAGACCGGGATATGCGATGATATCAAAGGACGGATGCATTATAGAAGTATTTGAATGGAAATCCGAGCAGGCAATTGAAGAGGCACATAAGAGTGAAGCGGTTCTGAACCTGTGGAAGAAGTTTGAAGAAGCCTGTGAATATATTCCTATTTCTGAACTCAGGGAATCTAAAGATTTATTCCCCGGATTTGAGCCTTTAATTTTATAAATTAAAGTTCAAGATAAACATGAAATATCATCAATAATATTTTTCCCACAACTAAAAATTTCACTCATACTTCACAAAGTAAAAGTGGAATGATTTCATAAATTAAAAATCAAAAACCATGTTAGAAAGAATTCAAAAAAACTGGTGGCTTCTTCTTCTCCGGGGAATACTTGCGTTAATATTCGGATTCATAGCAATTTCCTCACCCGGAATTGTCATAGTAACATTATTGCTATACATCGGAATACTTGCAGTATTGAGCGGATTATTTATGATCATAGAAGGGATAGCAATTAAAAGTGATGACAGGGGAATGAGAATTCTGGAAGGAGTCATTTCAATAATTTTCGGATTGATGTTCATACTTGCCCCGGGATTCGTTCTTTCATTTGCAATGTATTTTATTGCTTTCTGGGCGATCATCGGCGGAATAATGCAGATAATATATGCGATAAAGCTGAGGAAGGAAATTACAAATGAATGGTTTGCAATACTTAATGGAGTTATAACATTTATTTTCGGACTGGCTGTTCTTACAAACATTGTTGCAGGCGCTTCTGCACTGGTAATGGTGTTCGGAATTTTCGCAATCATCTCCGGTATTCTGATGATAGTATTATCATTCAAAGTAAAGGGGCTGAAGAAAGCCTGACATTGTTGTTTTAAGGAATAATTTAATCAAAGTGATCCTGCATATTTTTGCAGGGTCACTTTTTTTATGAAAATTATTTTCAAAATAAATTTTATAAGTTGATAAATTTTTTATATTAATAATTCAATCTTATTGACAATAACATATATAATGTTATATTTGCACAAATAATTTATGAATAAAAAATAAATTTTGAGAGTCTCATTAACTTTTAACATAAAAAAAGAAAACGAAAATATAATAACCGCAATACAAGAACCATCTCCTGAAAAAGATTACAGAAAATATCTTAATGAAAATCTCATCCGGAATTATCCCGAAAGATTAGACGATACATTCGCCGAATGGGACAGTGAAGAAACTATCACTGCCGTTAAATCCGCACTGGAAGCGGGCGGGCATGAGGTCACTCTTATTGAAGCAGACAGAGATGCCTATGCTAAATTAAAGATCATTAATCCGGAATTTGTATTTAATGTTGCGGAAGGTATCGGAGGTTCTTCCAGGGAATCACAGATTCCTTCAATGCTTGAGATGCTTAATATTCCATTTACCGGAAGTGATTCGGTTACTATAGGGATCTGTCACGATAAATCCAGATGCAAGGAAATATTATCTTACTATAATATACCGAATTCTAAATTTTTTATTACTGATGCAATTCACAAGGTCGATCAAAAAATTTCTTATCCTAAATTTGTAAAACCTCTGCATGAAGGTTCATCAAAGGGGATTTATAATTCCAGTGTAGTAAATAATTCAGCCGAACTAAGAAATGAAATTGTAAGAATAAAAGAGTGTTATAATCAGCCTTCCATTGTGGAGGATTTTCTTGAAGGAAAGGAATTTACTGTTGCAATGCTCGGTAACGGAGATAATGTCAGAGTCCTTCCTATAGTGGAAATAAATTTAGATTCAGTTCCTGAAGGATTCAATAAAATTTATTCGTATGAAGTGAAATGGTTCTTTGATACTCGTGAGAATAAGCTTGATATTTTTAAATGTCCGGCAGAAATAGAACCTAAATTATATAAGCAAATTGAAAAAGTCTGTAAGGATGCATATAAAGCTCTTCGAATCAGGGACTGGGCAAGAATAGATGTAAGACTTGATAATAATAATGTCCCGAATATAGTAGAAATAAATCCCCTGCCGGGAATACTTCCTGATCCGGCGGATAATTCGTGTTATCCGAAGGCAGCACGAGAAACAGGATTAAACTATGATGAGATGATAAATGCGGTTTTGAATGAAGCGGTTTCCAGGACACAGTTAATAGTCAGTAGTTAGTAGTTAGTAGTTAGTAGTTAGTAGTAATTAAAATTGGTTTATAGAAAAATTAATTGAAAAGCTAAATAAAAATTATAATTGAAGATAAGTATAATATATAACGATCCAACGCAGTATGCTACAGGCACGATCTATGATGACGGAGTAACTGATATAGACAAAGTAGCTGAGCCAATCGACATGAGTGAATACGGTGTGCTAGATGAGCTCAAGTCCGTACAGCGAGCACTGAAGCCGACAGGACACGACACAAAAATAGTTGCAGTTGCACTTGACCCTTATATGCTTATAGATGAATTAAGAAATGACAGACCTGATCTTATTTTTAATCTTTGTGAGTCATTTGACGGTGACGCAACTCAGGAAATGAATGTAGCTTCTTTGTTTGAACTGCTGAAGATTCCTTACACGGGTTCACGAGCTTTGACACTGGGACTTGCTCTGAATAAATGGAGAGTGAAAGAAATTCTGAACTATTATGATATTCCAACCGCTCCGCACTATCTTTGCAAGAATTCAAATGAATTTAATGCAAACGGTTATTCGAAATTGAAAAATAAATTTCCTCTGATAGTAAAACCATCAAGGGAAGATGCAAGTATAGGAATAGAAAATAAATCCGTTGTTTATAATGATGCTGAACTTAAAAAAAGGATCGAATACATACTTGATGAATTCAGGCAGCCTGCACTTGTTGAACAGTTCATAGACGGCCGTGAGATCAATGTCAGTGTTGTTGGTAATGTAATAAAAGATGAAAATGACCTTATTGTATTTCCGATTTCTGAAATTGACTTCAGCGATATGCCTTCTGATTATCAGAAGATAGTCAGCTATAACAGCAAATGGATGTACAAGACAGTTGAATTTGCAGGAACTAAAGCAGTTTGCCCTGCAAAAAATCTTTCACCCGAACTTGAAAAGATCATTGGTGAGACAGCCAAGAAAGTCTATAAAATAATTGGCGCATCTGATTATGCGAGAGTAGATTTCAGAGTGAAGGATAATGTTCCTTATGTTCTGGAGATGAATCCTAATCCTGATATTTCATCTGATGTAGATGAAGATACCGGATTTACAAGAAGCGGTAAGGCTTACGGATGGAGTTATGAGGAGCTTATTCAGAATATTATAAAGTTTGCTTCACAGAGATGGGGAATAAAGAGTTAAGAGTTAAAAAGTTGAAAGTTAAAAGTTGAAAGTTAAAAGATTTAAATGATAAGAAAATTAATTGGAGCAGACAGGAATAAAATAAAAAATATTCTGACAGATACAAATAATTTTAATGAGGAAGAGATTAGGATCGCTCTAGAGCTAATAGATGTGTATCTGAAAGATAAGGAACAGAAGGATTACGAGATTTTTACGGATGAAGAAGAGGACAGTACAGGAAATGTAAGAGGGTATGTTTGCATTGGTCCCAGACCTTTGACTACCGGTACTTTTGATCTTTACTGGATAGCAGTGAATCCAAAAGTTCAGTCTAAAGGAGTTGGGAGCGGACTGATAAAATATATTGAAGATCATTTAAAAGAAAAAAAAGGAAGACTGATTTTAATAGAGACGAGTGGCAAAGCCTCTTATGAGAAAGAGAGAAGATTTTATGAGAAGAATCTGTATACTGAGCTTGTGAATATAAAGGACTTTTATAACACAGGAGATTCTTTGGTTGTATACGGGAAATATTTATAGGTTAAGCTATATAAATAAATTTATACCGGAATCAAAATAATTGTATGATACATTTTATTGAATTTAAGTAATACCAGTGTCATCGTTAAGTAAACTATCCAAAAACTAAAAAAGGAGAAATAATGGAACTCTGGCAGGAAATGATTAGAAACAGTGTAACATCTGTAGATCATCTTGTAGAGAAATTCAGTATTGACAGAGAAGTGGCGGAAAAACTCGATCAGTTTTTCCAGGCCCGTATTAACCCGTACTATCTTTCGCTTATAAGATATCCGGGTGACCCGATCTGGCAGCAGTGTGTGCCGGATGTCATAGAACTTGAAGATATTGATGCGCCGGAGGACCCGCTGCATGAAGACGAAATGAGTCCTGTTCCGAATATAACACACCGTTACCCTGACAGGGCGCTGTTCCTTGTTACATCGCAGTGCGGATTGTACTGCCGGTTCTGTACCAGGAAAAGAAAGGTAGGTGATCAGAGCAAGATCTCAATGAGAACACTGGAATCTGCATTCAACTATCTGGAACAGCATACAGAGATAAGCGATGTGATTTTATCAGGCGGAGATCCGCTCATGCTGACTGATTCAATGCTGGAGAAAATTTTATTTCGCCTCAGACAGATAAAACATATTCAAGTCATCAGATTAGGTACGAAGATGCCGTGTGTACTGCCTCACAGGATCACACCGCAGCTTTGTGAAATGCTGAAGAGATATCATCCGATTTATGTGAATACGCATTTCAATCATCCCTGGGAAATTACAGATGAAAGCAAGAGAGCCTGCGGAATGCTTGCAGATGCAGGAGTACCTGTAGGTAATCAGTGCGTATTGATGAAGGGAGTGAATGACAATGCCGAAACAATGAAACAGCTGATGAAAGGACTTCTTGCAATGAGAGTAAGACCTTATTATATTTACCAGGCAGACCTGACAAAAGGAGCAAATCATTTCAGGACACCTTTAAAGGTCGGGATGGAAATAATGGACAAGCTTCGCGGACATATATCAGGACTGGCAGTTCCGCAGTTCGTGATCGATGCTCCGGGCGGCGGCGGTAAGATACCGATGCTGCCGAATTATGTCATATCACAGGATGAGGACAAGATCGTGCTGAGAAACTTTCAGTATAATATTTATGAATATCCTGACGTAAAAGATGACACGCAGGTAACTGATGAAAGCATGTTCTTCAGAAAGCGTCCGAGAAGAAGAGCTGTACAGACCAAGAAAGACAGAATTAAGAAGATCAAAATACCTGTGCTGCAGAACAGTTAGAAGTTAATATCATACATTTAATACTTTATAATTACAGCCCGCCGGATTTACATTCGGCGGGTTTTTTGTTATAAATTAAAATAATAAATGACCACAATTTTAAGTATGATCTTTGGTAAATTTATTTACTTAAAATTAATTTTATTTTGATAATACCATCCTCTTAGTAAATGCCTTTTTCTCAGTTATCAGTTTATAAAAATAAACTCCGGATGCTAATCCATATTTATCTGCGTTAAAGGAAACATCATAACTACCGGCAGTTCTGTATCCGTTTGACAATTCAGCAACTTCTTTTCCAAGCTGGTTATAAACTTTTAATGATATGTCCCCTGATACCGGAAGATCGAATTTAATATTTGTCTCCGGATTGAAAGGATTCGGATAATTCTGATGAAGCTTATATTCATCAGGAATATTTCCGTTGTTTTCGTTTATTCCTATCGGATCAACAATCTTATAGTTCAGCATCATTCCGTCATCTTCATGCTCGAGATTGTGGCAGTGAAATAAAAATATTCCTTTGTATGTTTCAAATTTAACAAGCAGTCTGACGGTTTCCAGAGGATTAATGAGCACTGTGTCTTTCCATCCTTTGTCTTCAGGAGGAAGGTTTGTACTTCCGTTTCTTGAATACACCTGAAACTGTTCTGAGTGGCTGTGCATCGGATGAAGCATATTTGATGCGTTCACTATTTTCCATTCTTCAAGAGAATTCAGGGGAGTTTCCCAGTCAATCCTATCCATTTCAAATGTAAGTCCGTTGATCAGATGCATATGCATTCCGCTCATTGTCATAGTAAGCACGAAGTTTCGTGTTGTTTTGACTTCACCAACATTGTAATAACTTATCGGAGGCATTGCTGTCGGTATAATGCCGCCTGAACCTGTATTGCCTGTTATATCAAACCTCATAAGATTCATTTCCGTACCCTGCCTGTAAGTTCCGGAACCGGGTGCAGTGAAAGGAAGCGACTTTAAAATAACATTCTGCCCTATTGTATAAGGAGAGAAATCCACAAGTATATCAGTCCTTTCTCCGGGAGATAAAAAGAATGATGTCACCTGAACTGCCTGATCTTTTAATCCTCCGTCGGTTGCTATAATGTGAAATGGTCTGCTGTCCGAAAAAGCTATCTTGTAAATTCTTGCATTTGAACCATTGAGAAGCCTGAATCTGTAAAGAGTCCTTGATACTTCAAAGTAAGCTTCGGGGGTTCCGTTTATCAGAGGATTGTCACCAAGAAATCCGTGCATGATGTCAGGCATAGCAGGATTATAAGTAAACTGCGGAATATCAGCTGTCCTTCTGTCCTGAATGCA
>CAZLOL010000005.1:43350-54425 GCA_964561045.1 uncultured Ignavibacteriaceae bacterium
CCGTTAATTGCAAGTACCTGAGTATTCTGTCCGGGCCATACATTTACGTTTGAAGTAGCGAGAGTCATTGTCCCGCCATTTGTAAATACGGGAGGAAATCTTAAGGGATTGCCGGTGAGCTCTGTAAGGACTGCATTTCTTTTTTCATTTGCAAAGATCTGAATTGGCTTAGCCAGACTCATAAAAGCCCCTGCCTGCAGGGCTTTTAATAACATTTCTCTTCTTTTCATAAATGGTGTTGTTTAAAATGATAACCGGAATTAAATATAATTTCCGTTTTAACTTTTTATTTATTTAAAATTATATATTAAGTAATATTTTTGTAATGTTACTTTATCAATGTCATCTTTTTCTCAGACGCTGATTTATCCGCTTCAAGTTTGTATATATATGTTCCGCTTGGTAAATTACTGCCGTTGAATTCTGATCTGTAATATCCGGCATTTTGAAATTCGTTAACAATCATAGCAACTTCTTTACCTGTAAGGTCATATACTTTGAGAGTAACAAAAGCAGCTGCGGATAACCGGTATCCGATCACAGTAGAAGGATTAAACGGATTCGGATAATTCTGCATTAAGGAAAAATCCTCAGGGATCCCGATAACAATTTCCTCATGTAAAGAAAAATATCTAAAGCTTCCGTTATAGTCAATTTGCTTTAAGCGGTATTTGTAATTTCCGGTGTAAAGATTTCTATCAGTAAATAAATAATCAGAAACAGATGAAGTCGTTCCGTTACCTTTTACAAAACCGATTTTTTTCCATTCATTTTGAATCTCCGGATCTGTTCTTAATCTTTCTATTTCAAATCCGCTGTTATTTAATTCAGATGCCGTAAACCAGTTGAGAGTTACATTGCTTCCGTTAACGGTATAAATGAATGATGTCAGCTCGACGGGAAGTGGATTATCCGTGACTTTGAAATTGAGCATCATTCCGTCATCTTCATGTTCAAGATTATGACAGTGGAATAAGTAAATTCCCGCATAGTCTGTAAATTTGACAAGCACTCTGACAGTCTCTCCGGGATTTACAAGAACAGTATCTTTCCATCCTTTGTCATTAGGAGAAAGTACTGTGCTACCGTTCCTTGAGTAAATCTGAAACAAAGCTGCATGAGTGTGCATCGGATGAATCATATTTGTCGTGTTAATTATTTTCCATTCCTCGAGGGAGTTCAATGGAGTTTCCCAGTCAATTCTGTCCATGTCAAATGTAAGCCCGTTGATCCTATGCATATTCATTCCTCCACCTGCCATACTCAGAACAAAATCACGGACGGTGTTGGCTTCGTTAGGATCATAATAACTTATCGGAGTCAGCGCCGGAGGAATAATTCCGCCTGAGCCTGTATTTCCCGTAATGTCAAATCTCATTATATTCATTTCAACTCCCTGCCTGTAAATTCCTCCGCCTGAGGAAGCGAATATTAGTGATTTTAAATTTAAGCTCTGCCCGGTTCCGTATGGAGAAAAATCAAAAAGTATATCAACTCTTTCGCCGGGCGAAAGGAAAAATGAGTTGGCTGATACCGGAATATCTTTCAGACCGCCGTCAGTTGCTATAATCTGAAATGTACTGTTGTCGGACATTGCAATTTTATAAACCCTTGCATTCGATCCGTTAAGAAGTCTGAATCTGTAAAGTGTTTTCGAAACTTCAAAGTAAGCATCAGGCGTTCCGTTAACTAAGACGGTATCTCCGAGATAACCCCTTGTCATATCCGTAATTACCGGTGCATATGTAAACTCCGGAATATCGGCAATTCTTCTGTCCTGAAGACACAGCGGAATATCATAAGCGCCGCGCGGAAGTCCGAGTGGAATTTCAGCAGGATCATCAACAATAAAAAACCCTGCAAAGCCTTTATAAACGTGCTTTGATGTAAGCATGTCAGCGTGAGCATGATAGAAATATGTTCCTGCTCTGTTCAATACAGGAAATGTATAAGTGCGGCTTTCTCCCGGAAGTATAGCATCTTTGGGATGACCATCCATTATTTCCGGAGCGCTTATGCCGTGCCAGTGGGACGTAGCTGGCTCTGTCAGCTGATTTATAAAATGAGAGGTAAATATTTCGCCTTTTTGTACAACTACAGACGGACAAGGATAAGAACCATTAATCGCAATAACATTTGTGCTTTGACCGGGCCATACATTCACTGCAGAATTTGCAAGTGTCATTGTTCCTCCGTTAGAAAATACCGGTGGAAATCTCAGAGGATTTCCGGTCAAACTTACATTTTTATTTGAAAAGATATCTGAAGGTCTGATAAATGAAATTAATGCTCCTGCCTGCAGAGATCTTATGATCATTTCTCTTCGTTTCATGTCAGAAATATTTGGCTTTATAAAAATTTATTCAAATTTGGAGAATTAAATTTACTTTATCCATACTAAATTTTAAAAATGGAGTATGATTTTTGTCATAGTTTTTTGGGTTGAGTGTGTTGAGTGGGTTGAGTGGGTTGAGTGAGTAGAGTGAGTTGAGTAAGTAGAGTGAGTTGAGTAAGTATAGTGTGTAGAGTGTATATGTAGAACATAGATATTCGAAGCGCGTAAGTTTTGAGTTTAGTGCATAGTTAAAATCTACGGAAAGTATATAAATGATAACTTGAGTATATTTATTATTTTTTGTTACTGTCTGAACAGACGATAATTATTTTGTAAAAAGAGATCATGAAATTCCAGTATTCAATAACATATTAGAGAACTCAACAACTCATCCAACTTAACTACTCTACTAACTTAACTAACTCTACTAACTCTACTAACTCTACTAACTCAACAAACTCAACAAACTCAAAACTTAAACTCCCTCACTGCAAGACTTTTCTTTTTGCTTAATTTAACTTTCTTGATCAGTTCATTTTTAACATACTCATTTTTCTTCTTCAATCCTGCTGAACCTCTTGTAGCATAAATAAAAGCATTTGAAATAGATTTTGCCAAAGGGGAAGGCAGTGTGTGTGCAATGCGTATTATTCTGAGATATTTTTTTTCCCTATCCGAAAACAGATCCAGGTTTTCCTTTATATGATCTGCAGTCTTCAGGCGTATTTCCTTATCATCAATGAATACACCGCATTGAAGAATATTGAAAAAAGTCTGTTTGATATTATCTCTTAAATATTTTTTTGCGGCATTGACCGTTGCATCATCAATTTCACCTCTTATTGACTCTATTGCATTAAGAAGATCCAGCAAAGTTGTTCTCCATAAGTAATAAGAGTTGTAGACGGTCACTTCGCCATGAACAACCTCAGCTAGTATATTCAGATTTTCAACATGAATTCGAAGATCCTTGTTCTGATACAGACCCATTACCTGCAGCTGGGTCTGAGGCCAGCTGATGCTGAAATATTCGTAAGGATGTTTTTTAAGATTACTTTTTAAAAGAGAAGTACTTGCTATAAAAAATCCCGCATTGCCCAGATGCCAGTAAAAATTTTCCAGCAGCTCCCGCAGACTTATATCCGGCTTATTTTTAAAAGGATTTTTTTTGAATTTTGAGCTGTCAAGTATTACACCAAGATCATTTCCATTTTCTAAAAGCTTCGTAAGTCCTTTGAGGCAATCATCATGAATTCTGTCATCATCACCAAGCATCATCCAGAATTTTCCCGAAGCAAGTTCCATTGCTCTTAGTACATTTTCCTTTGCGCCGATGTTAGTTCCGTTATTGTTGTATGAAATGAAAGAGTATATCTTTTGATAAGACTTCACAAGATTTTCGGTATCATCTTCCGAGCCATTATTGGAAACAAGAATCTCAATCTTATCTTCAAGCTCGTATTCTGCGATCTGCAAAGTTAACTGGTCAAGCAGATCTTTCAGCAGCTCACATCTGTTCCATGTAGGAATTCCGAGAGTTAGAATTTTACTTTGAGCCATCAGACATTAAATATTTAAGATTAATCCTGACAGTCTGCGCAGATGATCCTGAGAACCGGCAACGTGTATAAACCTGTCCGGTATTGCGATTCGTTTGACTCTGGGAATTGAACTGATCTCACTTCTTTCAGCCAGATCATTTAGACATTCAAGCACTGCAGATCCAAACCCTGCACTCCTCTGATGCTCTTCTATAGTAATCACATTTTTGTAAACGCTTGATATTTCCTTTATTGCTTTTTCATCTATTGGCTTAATGAAAGGAAAACTGTACAGTCCGTAGTTCAGTTTATTTTCTCTGATAAAATCATTTGCATATTTAAGCATCGCACCGGTAGTTAATATTACTGTTGACTCTCCCCTGATCAGCCGGATTGCTTCTCCTGTTTTGAGATCTCCGATAGATTTATGAACAACCGGTTCACCTGCCTTGCCTAATCTTATATATGCCGGACCTTTTTCCCTGGCAAGTATTGATGTAACTGCTTTTGCTTCAAGCGGATCACCGGGAGCTGTTACAATAAGGTTCGGAATTGTTCTCAGCATTCCCAGCTCTTCCGTTGCATGATGAGAAGGACCTAAAGAAGCATAAGCATATCCCCCGCCTACCGCAACGATCTTTACATTGAGATTATGATAGCATACATCGTAACGAATCTGCTCCATGCATCTTAATGTGGGAAAGTTTGCAATGGAATAAGTGAACACAGTAAATCCCTCCATTGCCAGACCTGCGGCGATACCGGTCATATTCTGTTCTGACACTCCTGCATTCAGAAATCTTTCCGGAAATTCTTTTGCAAAAGGTTCAACAACAGAAAACCCCAGGTCACCTACTATTAAAAATATTTTTTCGTCACTGCGAGCTTCCTGGATAAGCTGATCTATGAATGCGGTTCTCATGAGTCGATTTCCTTTAATGCTTCATCCAACTGTTCCTCTGAAGGAGGTCTGTAATGCCAGAGCAGATCATTTTCCATAAAGCTTACGCCTTTGCCTTTAATTGTATGTGCAATTATTACTGTCGGCTTATTCTTAATGTCACCGGCTTTCTTAAATGCATCATGAATTTGATCATGATCATGTCCGTCGATTTCAATTACATTCCAGTTAAAGGATTCGAATTTTTTATCAAGAGGATGAAGATCAAGAACTTCCTTTACAGAACCAAAGCTCTGGATCTTGTTGTGATCAACTATAACAATTAAGTTATCGAGTTTATGCTGGGGAGCAAAGAGTATTGCCTCCCAGTTCGAACCCTCATCAAGCTCACCGTCGCTGAGCATGCAATAAACTTTAAATGTTTTAATTTTTCTTTTAGCTGCAAGAGCTATTCCGCAGGCTACAGGCAGAGCATGACCGAGACTGCCGGTCGAAAGTTCCACACCGTTTACCTTATGACTTGCATGCGAAAGAAGCAGACTGTCATCAGCAGAATAGTTCATCAGATCATTCAGGGAAATGAATTTTTTCAATGCAAGTACTGAATAAAGACCTGTGCAAGCATGTCCTTTCGATAAAAGAAATCTGTCCCTGTGCTCATCTGATACTTCTTCCGGAGAGAGATTCAGTATTTCTTCATACAGAACAGCAAGCAGGTCCGCCATTGACAAAGCTCCGCCTATATGAGAAGCCTTTGCATTGAAAACCATTTTCAATGATTCTTTTCTGATATCTTTACTGAGATGTACGGATCTTTCAGACATTACTCTAAGAATTCTTTAATTTTACCGGAATGCTTTTCCCTGTGCAGGAAAAAATAATTTGTCTCAATTGTTTCTTCAGTTACCTTTTCAAAATTTTTCAGCCTTCCTTTTTCAGAAGTAAAACAGCTATATCCAAAATTACTTAGGAATTCTATGATGTCATTCGGACTGTAATTAAATTTTGAAGTCCACTTACGAAGCATCTCGGTAAATATTATCGGCAGATTTTTCCGGATTGAATTCTGCGCACCTTTGAAAGCAGGCAATTCTGCGCCTTCTACATCACATTTCATAAAATCAATTTTCATATCCTTTAATTCAGGAATGTTATCCAGTTTCTTAACGGTACATTCAACTGACTGAATGTTCACTTTATCCGATACATTAGCGAGGCTTGCATTTACCGAAAGTTCCGGATCAAAATAAAATTTAAATTTCCCTTCTTCATCGGATAGTCCGTAATTATAAGTCTTAACATTTGGAAGCTGATTCAATGATACATTATCGTTAAGAAATTTAAACGTAGAGGGAATCGGCTCGAATGAAAAAACTTTTGAGCGTGGAAATTTCTTTGCAACATGAACAGCATACCAACCGAAATTACCTCCGATATCAAATATATTCTGACCGTTTTCCATCAGAGCAATCTGCATTCCCAGTTCTTCAGTTTCGTATGTTCCGAAATTCAAAGTATCTAAGGAAGCAAGGCGTTTGTCATTCTTAACAGTTAAAAATTTCACACCCGAATCCCTGAAAGTCATAATAACTTTATCATCCGAAATTTCAATTGCGGATATGTTTGTATCTTTTAAAAACTCGGAATATGAAAAGAGAACTGCATGCTCTTTATACATTTCATCAATATATTCCCGCTTATCCAGTTTTTTTTCGGAATATTTTCTCTTCTTATCAAACAGGCTCATGCGTAGCTCATTATTGTTTTTCTGAATCCGGTTTCAATTGATATAGCCGGTTTCCAGCCGAGTAAGCTGATCTTTGTAATGTCCGGGCATACTCTTGATACATTGCTTCGCAGGTAACCGGAATCAGTATTCTTCTGCACAATGACATTCAGTTTTTTTTCTGGAAACATTTTGACGAGTTTTTCTGCAAGACCTAAAATGCTGATCTCCTGTCCGGGATTTCCGGCATTATAAGCTTCTCCGTTTATTCCATTCAGTAAGATCATTATGAAAGCTGCGGTTGCATCTGAAATATAACAGAACGCTCTCATTGCCAGACCGTCACTTTTCATTTCTATGTTTCGGTTGTGAACTATATCTGAAATAAAATCAGCATATACTCTTCCGTCATTCAGATCCATTCCGGGTCCGTAAGTATGAAAAGGTCTTACGATCTTTACCGGGATATTAAACTGATGCTTCCAGCTTACACACATAGTTTCACCGAGTCGTTTGCTTTCTCCGTAACAGGACCTGACATTTACAGGATCCAGATAACCGAATTCATCTTCTTTTGTCGGGATCTGATTTTCCTGAACAGCACCATAAACTTCACTCGTACTGAAAAATAAAAATGATTCGACAGAGTTCTTTTTCGCAAGATGAAGTAAATTATTTGTTCCCAGCACATTAGCATTTAATGTACCTACCGGATCCGAGCCGTAAAATTTCGGACTCGCCTGGCTGGCTGCATGAATAATGAAATCTATTTTTTCATTGCACTTTACCGGCTCACATATATCCTGATATAAAAGCATAAAATCATTTCTCTTTAATTCAGCTGAGTATTTTTCCTTTGCTTTCGATTCATTCCGGGCCAGTCCGATCACTTTCAGATCCAGTTTAAATTTATCATTTAAATAAAGATAGGTGTGAATCAGATAAGCAGGCAGAAATCCTGTTGCACCGGAAATAAAAACAGTTTTGTTCTGGAATCTTTCCCATTTAAGATCATGCATTGTAATATAATCCAGATCTTCTTCAATAATATTATTCAACGCTTTCAATGTAATAATAAAAAAGGATCATCTTAAAATTTTATGGAATATATCGGTCATGTAATCGATCATTTTATCACTTATCATTGGAGTGACACCGACCCAGAAGGTCTGGTTAAGTATGACATCCGCATTCTTCATTTCTCCGGATACGCGGTATTTATGATCCTTAAAATAAGGTTGTCTTCGTATATCTCCAGCAAAAAGAAGTCTTGTAGCAATTTTTGCCTCATTAAGTTTTGCAGTCAGATCATTTCTTGTAATACCCGCATCATCTCTGACGGTTATTAAGAATCCGAACCAGGAAGGTTCTGAATCCGGGGTAGCTTCCGGAAGGATTAATTTATCACTGAGATCAAGAAGTCCTTCCTTTATTCTGTCAAAATTATGATTTCGTATCTTTATGAATTCGGGAAGTTTCTTTAGCTGCGCCAGACCCAATGCAGCCTGCATATCCGTGATCTTTAAATTAAATCCCAGATGTGAATAAATATATTTATGATCATAACCCAAAGGAAGATCTCCGAGCTGCCATTCAAATCTCTTTCCGCAGGTATTGTCATTTCCCGGATCACACCAGCAGTCTCTGCCCCAGTCACGGAAAGATTCAATTATCTTTTTCAGAGGAAGATTATTCGTGAATATTGCGCCGCCTTCACCCATCGTGATATGATGAGCGGGATAAAAACTCAGAGTTGCAGCATCTCCGAAATTTCCGACATGCTTCCCTTTAAATTTTGCACCAAGAGCATCACAGCAGTCCTCTATCATCCATAAGTTATATTTTTTTGCAAGCTGTAAAACTCGCTCGGCATTGAAAGGATTGCCCAGAGTATGAGCTACCATTATAGCTTTTGTCTTCGGACTGATTGCTTCTTCAATTTTATCAACATCAATGTTGTATGTAGGTAATGAAGCATCCACAAATACAGGTACCATTCCATATAATAATGCAGGGTTTACCGTAGTGGGAAAAGATACCGGGGTAGTTATTATTTCATCTCCGCTCTTTAAAGCCCTGCTTCCTAATTTTTCAGACGTCAAAGAAGCAAATGCAATAAGATTTGCAGATGAACCGGAGTTAAGAGTTACTGCTTTTCTTGCACCGGTAAACTTAGCCAGATCCTTTTCGAATAATTTATTGAACCTTCCTGTAGTAAACCAACCGTCTAGAGCTGACTCTACAATATTTTCTATTTCTTCATGACCAAAGACCTTTCCGCTAACGGGTACTGTGCTTAATCCCGGAATGAATTCTTCTTCGGCAAATTTTTCCTTATGAAATTGTTTTGTTAATCTGAATATTTCTCTCTTCAGAATTTCCGTGTTATCTTTAATATTTATTTCTTCTGTCTGCATGATTTATTTATCGAAACCCTTTTTTATAATTTATTTATTTGTAACTGTTTATATCTCCAAGGCACAGATCAAAGCTCAACTCAGGTTTTTGAAAACTGTCTTTATACCAGCTTATAGTTTTCTCCACTGCTGTTTCTGAATTCCATTTTGGCTTCCATCCCAGTTCTGTGATTGCCTTGCTGATATCTAATTTCAGCAAACCGGCTTCATGCGGTTCATTTCCTTTTTCCGAAATTTTAATTTTTCCTTTTCCAAAAAAATTTACTGCTTTTTCTGCTAATTCCTTCACTGTCAGATTGCTGTCCGGTAAAGGTCCGAAGTTATATGCACCGGTAAATACTTCCGGATCATCTGCTAATTTACTCCCCAGCAGCAAATATCCTGAAAGCGGATCCAGAACGTGCTGCCATGGTCTTACAGAATCCGGATTCCTTATATTAATTGTTTCACCATTCCTAACGGCTTTAATTATGTCAGGGATAATTCTGTCCAATGAATAATCTCCGCCACCGATCACGTTTCCTGCCCTTGCGGTACTTATAGCTTTATTATGATCATTATAATTGTGAATGTTAAAAAATGAATTTCTCATAGAGCGTGTAACAATTTCCGCAGCAGCTTTACTGGCGCTGTAAGGATCAAAACCTCCGAGCTCATCGTTCTCCCTGTATGGATAGATCCATTCTTTATTCTCATAGACCTTATCGGTAGTGACTATCACAACAGTGCATTTCTTATCAAGCTTTATCAGACTGTTAAGAAGATTTGCCGTTCCGGTAATATTTGTTTCGAATGTTTCAAGTGGATATGAATACGAATATCTTACAAGTGCCTGAGCAGCAAGATGAAAAATAAAATCAGGTTGAAATTTTATAATTTCAGATTCCAGCTTTTCTTTATTCCTTATGTCAGAAATAATTGTTTCACAGCTCAGTTTATTTTCTATGGCAGGAAACAGAAGCTGATGTGTATCAGGAGCCAGAGAATATCCCCTTATCACTGCACCTGAATTCTGCAGCCATACTGTCAGCCACGAACCCTTGAATCCAGTGTGTCCTGTAATAAAAACCTTTTTACCGTTGTATGTTTTCTTAAATAAATTCTCTAATTCCATATCTTCCAGCTTGCATTCCCTTCTTTCCAGAGATTGTTAAGAAATTCAAAATCACGGAATGTATCCATGCATTGCCAGAAACCGTCATGCTTATAAACACAAAGCTGTTTGCTTTTCACAAGATCTTCCAAAGGCTGTCTTTCCAGTATGCAGTCTTCATCATCAGACAAATAATCAAAGATCTTCCTGCTGAACACAAAATATCCACCGCTTATCAGTCCCCCGGAATGAATCTGCGGCTTTTCATTAAAACTCTTTACTATGCCTTTGTCTTCCACAAGCTCTCCGAATCTCGAAGGCGGAAGGACTCCGGTAATTGTTGCTATCTTTCCGTGAGCTTTGTGAAAGTCCAGAAGTTTTTTTATATCAACATCACTTACTCCGTCCCCGTATGTCAGCATAAAAACATCATCATCAATATATTTCATTATCTGCTTTACGCGCGAGCCGGTCATGGATGCAAGTCCTGTATCGGCAAACGTGATCTCCCAGCCGTATTCAGAATGCTGACTGTGAATGGTTATCTCATTTGTTCCGAGCTTTAAAGTGAAATCATTATTTCTTGATTCATAATTACAGAAATAGTCTTTTATTGAATCACCTCTGTATCCCAGACAAAGAACAAATTTATTGTACCCGTAATGACTAAATGTTTTCATAATATGCCATAAGATCGGTCTTCCTCCGATTTCCACCATTGGTTTTGGCTTAAATTCCGTTTCTTCTTTCAGGCGCGTACCAAGTCCACCGCATAACAGAACTACTTTCATGAGCAATAGATATTAATATTATTTTTAACAGATTTAGTAATTTCCGGTTTGATGTTTTAAAATATCACTTTCATTTGATTAAATAAATGTAAGAATGGATAAAAGAATTTGGGATTTGGAATTTAGAATTTGGAATGGTTAAGAAATTGTCTGAATCAGGATTCACAGTATTGAAAGTTTTTTATCCTTCTTCCCAATCTCCGTTTGGGAAGAGTGCTTATAAAAACAGGAAAATTAGAGACCTATTCCTTTAGTACTTCATACTTTTATT
>CAZLOL010000006.1:0-52619 GCA_964561045.1 uncultured Ignavibacteriaceae bacterium
GGTTAAAAAAAACGAGCATTTAAAACTTTTTTGGTTCTGGCTATGCCAGTTTTTGTATTACAAAGTAAAAATCATATGATCAATTTACTTATTGATGTTGGAAATTCAGAAATTAAAACCGGTATCGGAAGTTCGTTAAATTTCAGTTTGGAAAAAGTTAAGAGATTCTCCTATGAAAAAAAGCTGTTCAAAAGAGATATCCGATTTATATTCAGTAATTTAAATCCTGATATGAAACCCGGCAGGATCGGAATATCACTATTGAAAGATGCAGATAAAAACTATCTGGATTTTTTTTTCTTCAGAAAGTACAGGATCAATCCTGTTTTCATAAGAAGGGATATGAAACTGCCCATAAGAATAAAATACTCAGAAGGAATCGGGAATGACAGAATTTGTAATGCAGCGGCTGCAGCAAAATTGTATGATTATAAAAATATTATGGTAATAGACTTCGGCACTGCCACCACATATACATTAATTTCAAATAGTGTTTTGATCGGAGGCATTATATTGCCGGGAATAAAGACTTCTCTTTCTTCACTTATAAAGAAGACTTCCCTGCCGGAAGTCAGATTAAGCTTTCCGAAAAACCTGATTAACAATAATACAATTGACAATATTAAAGCAGGAGTATTATATCAGTCATTATATTCAGCAGAAAGAATCATTTCCGAAGCTGGAAGAAAATATAAAGGATTATATGTAATAGCTACAGGCGGATTTTCGAAGCTGATTTCAGACAGATCTGAATTAATAAACAAAACCGACAGGTATCTTTCATTAAAAGGCATAAATACAATAATTTCTCAATGAAGATATTAACTAAAGAAATAATTGTTTCAACAGAAGGAAATTGCGATATTAAGAATATTACAGATGAAGTTCGTAAAATATTAAAGGATAGTAAAATGAAAGAAGGAAATTGCAGTGTTTTTTCTATTGGCTCCACTGCTTCTGTAACAACTATGGAATATGAACCCGGATTGTTAAAGGATATACCAAAGATACTTGAAAAATTAATTCCTGCATATGCTAAGTATTATCATAACGAAACATGGGGTGACAATAACGGGCATTCGCATATCAGATCAGCCATAATCGGAACTTCATTAAATATACCGTTCTTAAAATCCGAATTGACATTAGGTACATGGCAGCAGATCGTAATAATTGATTTTGATAACAGAAAAAGAACACGAAGGATATCTGTTCAGTTAATCGGAGAATAATTGTTTATATAATTGAAAACAAAAACAGTAATACTCATTATCATAGTTATTTCTGCTGCACTCAGAATTTACAATATAGAACAAAAAAATCTATGGTTTGACGAAATATATTCATGGAATATATCACAGGGCAGCATAATTGATATTGTAAGTGAGACATCAGGAGATATTCACCCGCCTTTTTATTATTTGGCATTAAAGTTCTGGATGGAATTGTTTTCGGACAGCATTTATTCAATGAGAATGCTGAGCGTATTACTCAGCCTGCTGAGTATTTATTTTATCTACAGACTTGCAAAACTATTTCTGGAAAAAGATTATCAGGTAATTCTTGTGCTCATATTGTATGCAGTTTCGCCACTGAATATATATTATTCTCAGGAAGTGAGAATGCTGAATATGAATTTATTCTTATGTCTGGGCTCAGTTTATTATTTTCTTATTTTCTCAGAATCCGGTTCGAGAATATCCGCAGTGATGTACGTTATATTTACTTTTCTTGCAATCTATACGCATTACTTTGCTTTTCTTTTCTTATTCACCGAACTATTGCTGGCAGTATATTACTATATAAGAAAGAGAACCGGTAAGAAAAACATTTTCATTTTTTTAATATGTTTCGGGATAATTAATTTATTTTATCTACCCTGGTATCCTGTTTTTATTACACAAACATCAAAAGGGCAGCCTTGGAGAACCAGCCAGAGCCTGCTTAAAACAGGCAGCAATATTCTAGATTATTTCAAAGATGTCTTTCTCAGTTCTTATTTTACTTTTGAAAGCAATGCCGTATTTTATTTTTCCGTATTTATAAGTTTGCTGGTTGTAACTTTTTTAATTTATGTTCTGTTCAACATACTAAACCCAAAGCAACTTACATCCGATAAACTATATAAACCCAAAAAACAATTTTCTTTAACCTTATTATTCTTTGTTCCATTTTTTTCATCAGTAATAATTTCTGTCAGGCAGAGCATAGTATTCTCAAGATATCTGAGCATATTACTTCCGTATCTGTTCATTCTGCTGGTATATTTTTCTTTTGCAAATTTCAATAAGAAAAAATCTGCAGCATTTATTGCAATATTAATCTTAACAAGTTGTTTTGGTACATACATAAATTTCGAAAACAATTTCAAGAATAATGACTACAGAAAAATCATTTCATTTCTTGAAAAGAATTTTAAGAAAAATGATGAGATAATAGTTGAGCCCCATTTTATGGGATGGAGCCTGAATTATTACATAAGGCACTCAAATACGGAAATTAATTCACCCCAGGTATTTGGATGGGACCTGAACATGCAGCTTGATTCATTAAGCAGAAGAGATGACATGAAAAATATCTGGTTTATACTTGATTACAGTGCACTTGAAAAGAATAATTATGATTCCCTAGGTTTGCTTATGCAAAATATGGGTTACGAAAAATTTTATGAAAAAATATTTTATATAATTCCATCAAAAGTCAAGGTTGAATATTTTATAAAGCAGGAGAAATAGAATTTATTTCCCTGCAAAAAATTAATATTTAAATAAAAGATATATTGTTTCTTTATCTTTATTTTTACCATTAAATGTCTTAATTTCATTTAAATAATTTCAGATAAATTAATATTAATGATCCCAATATTCAGAAGGTTTTTTACTTCAAACAATTACTTGTCAGTCTCAAAATTCTGCTTTATATTTTCACTCTTAATTTTAACCGTTATAATAACTGCATTTTACTCTCCTTTAAGTATAGCAGATGATGTTAACAATAAATATACAAATGTAGGCAATATCGGATTAACTGTAACTAATTACGGAACTATTGGAAACGGTTTTGTAACTTTTCCGAATCAGCCTTCCTGTCAGTACCCTCTTGGATCCGGCATTGAGAATTTATTTGTAGGCGGAATCTGGATCGGCGGAGTAAAAGACGGAGATATAAGAGTATCTACTGCAGCTATTGATGTTTCAAGCGCAAACAGAACTGAAGGGTTTGAATTTACAAATGCACCGGGTGAAGGAATTACCGAAAAATCTTCACTTCAAACATCACCAAACTACAGACCTGATGCAGTTTCTCATCAGGATTTTGTTTCGGAATTTTTTGACACTAACATTGTATATAACGGCACAGTCATACAAAACCATATTCCGCTGGGTTTAAAAGTTCTAATGCAGTCTTATTGTTACAATTTTAATTTTGCAAACAACTGGGTAATTTTAAATTATAAGATAGTTAATATTGGTTACAGGGGAAATAATTCTCCCATCGACAGTATTTATGTCGGCTTATGGTGTGACGGCGTTGTACGGAATACGAATGTAACTCCTCCGGGAGGTTCTGCATTCTACAGCAAGGGAGCCGACGGATATGACAGCACTTACAGAATGGCTTATGAATATGATTACAACGGCGACCCCGGATTTACGGATACTTATGTTGCATTCAAATTTCTT
Organism: uncultured Ignavibacteriaceae bacterium; assembly: GCA_964561045.1. Lineage (GTDB taxonomy): Bacteria > Bacteroidota > Ignavibacteria > Tepidaquicellales > Tepidaquicellaceae > JAGPCH01. Next base: position 3,684 of record CAZLOL010000006.1, read on the forward strand.
GGAGTTAACCCAAAACCACCGGCAGAAAATGTAAGCTCTAAAACACATTTTACAATATGGCAGTTCAGGAATACTACAGATCCATTATATTTTTCACCGACTGAAGACAATAATACATTACCGGATAAAGCAGGTAAATATCAAAAACTTCAGGGATATCTGAAAACAAATCCAAATGATTCCATAAACAATCCTACTGTAATTCCATCCAGATTAGATGTATTGAGACATACTCCAAGCAACAGATCAACATTGGTTTCATATGGTCCCGTAAGAAGTCAGAGTAATGATAGATTTTCTCTACGGTATGGAATAGATACTATTAATGCCGTATTTGCAGTTGTATGCGCGAAGAAATCCACTACAGACCCTACAACGTGGGATTCATCATATCAGAGAAACAATCTGAATGTTTCCGCAAGCTGGGCTCAAAGCGCATATGATAACGGATACAAACTGCCTTCACCTCCTGATATTCCAATTGTTAAAACTCAGATAGAAGATAAGAAAGTAACATTATACTGGGCAGCTAACGCTGAAAAATCCGTGGACCCAATTTCAAACATAGAAGACTTTGAAGGATATAATATTTACAGAACTAATCCCGGCGCTGATCTAACTTTAAATCAGGACCTTACCAGTCTTTTAAATTTAGTAGGAACTTTTGACAGTACTCACAATAATGTCGGAAACAATACAGGATTTAATTTTATTAAATTACAGGAAGCAAAGTATTTTGACGGAGATACGACACCATATTATTATAAATTTGAATTCCCGAATCAGCTGAACGGATTTCAGTATGTTTTTTCCGTCACAGCTTTTGACAAAGGTGACATAACTCAAAATCTCGGATCACTGGAAAGTTCGATCCTGGGAAATTCAAAAAGGATAATTGTAGGTACTCCTGCAAATGACAATGAAAATGCGGAAGTAGGGGTGTATCCAAACCCATATTATGGAAGTTCTGTCTGGGACGGCAAAGGCAATAATAAGGAAACAGAAAGAAAAATTTATTTTTATAATCTTCCTTCTCAGTGTGTAATATCTGTCTGGTCTTTATCTGGCGACCTAGTTGATCAGTTCACTCATGATGCTAAAACCTATAATGGAAGTGAAATAGGATGGTTCAATACTTACTCTGACGGAACGCAGGTGTTTGCCGGAGGTGAACATGCGTGGGATCTCATAACCGACAGTGAACAGGCAATAGCAACCGGGCTTTATCTTTTTACAGTAAAAGATTCAAATACAGGACAGATCAAAAAAGGAAAATTTGTAATTGTGAAATAGTAGATTATTTGATTGTTAATTGGTTGATTAGTTGAATGAAAATTTGATTAGAATACAAAGTTTACGATTTAATAAATAATGAGTCTTTATTTAAACTAATTTATTAAATTTACTGAAAGAAAAAATTTTAATAAAAACTACTGTATTAAATATTAATTAAATTATAAAAAAAATGAACAGAATAAAACATTTACCAATTGTATTAATTACAGCGTATATAATTTATGCGCTCGGATTCAACATAATGGGACTGGATTTTACCAATGTCACTTTGCAGCAGATCCAGTTCAAGACAGATGATTCACTTGCTCTGGGAAGAGATAAATCTCTTCTGGAAGGTGATTCGGTAAGTTTTGTTGCCAGGGTTGTAGCTCCCCCGAGAGTGTCCCCTACCAACGGAGATTTCAGAACAATGATGAGAGGATCCAACAGCTGGACATGCTATGCTCAGGATACAGCTAACGGATTATTCGGCGGTATAGTGATCCGTCAGGGTTCAAGAGGACCACAGACAGCTATAGATCTTATAGATACCGGAGCATTAATCAGAGTTCAGGGAGTTGTTCAGGAATTTGGTTCCACGGCAAGCAATAATTTTGCAAATTGCCTTACACAGCTTGCGCTTGATACAGCTGTAGGTTATACTATTTCAATATTAGGAAATTCACCGAAAAGACCTACTCCTAAACAAGTTAGTATCACAGATTTTGCGACAGGTGATTATCCAAACGGAGGAACGATTAATTATATTCAGGGCGAGAAATATGAAGGAATGTATGTAGAGATTAGAAATGTTACAACTTCTTCCGGTATCGGAAACAGGCAGCCTTTCAGTATAGTAGATGAAAACGGAAACAAAATGTACATGAGAGATTTTTCAAACTGGTTTTCAGCATCACCTTCAGGAGATACTTTAAGACCATGGACTGCTCCTTCAATTGGTACTTTCGTAAACTCGATCAGAGGAGTAATAATAAATGCAAATAACGAAGGTGCTTTTGGAAATCAGCTTCCGTATGTTATCATCCCTATTTATCCTAATGATCTTGTATTAGGAAATGCTCCTCCTGTACTTTCAAGCCCTTTAAGAAGTCCGGGAGTACCTACGCCTTCCGACAGTGTGCAGGTAAGTGCGACTGCAACGGATCCGGGATTAAGTCCTGTTTCGATTACAAGCATGAATGTTTTATACAGATTAAACGGTGGTGCTTTTACAAGCAAGAACATGCCATTGATAACGGGCAATATATATTCCACAAAAATGCCTCCTGCAGCTCTTGGCACATTAGTTGAATATTTTATCCGGGCAGAAGACAATCAGGGTGGTGTAAAACTCTTACCGTCCGATACTTCAGACTCTAAATTATTTTACATTGTAAGAACAAACGATTCCATGACAGTTCAGGATGTACAATTCTGTCCGAATAACGGTGGACGTTCAGCTTATGAAGGTTACGATGTCAGAGGTATAGAAGGAATAGTAACAGCAGATACATCAGATATTCCCCTCTTTAGTTATACAAGTACAGCAGGCACTCAGTCTGCACCGAGAAGAGTATATATTCAAAACGGACAAGGCGCATACAGCGGAATATGGCTGGCAGGCGGTCCGACAGATGCTTTACATAAAGGAGATAAAGTCAGAGTAAAAGGAACAGTAGAAGAAAATTTCAGCGTAACCAGAATTAATATAGTTTCTCCTTCCGGTATAGTAGTTCTTTCAACCGGAAATACTCAGCCGACGCCTGAAATTCTTTCAACAGCAGAAGTACCGAATTCTGCTCAGGACGGTGATATCAATGTTGAGAAATGGGAAAGCGTATATATCAGGTATAATCAGCCTGTAAAAATTGATTGCATAAACGCAGCAGTTGGTATTGCCTGTACAACATCCGAACCGCTGATTGATACTACCTTCAGAAGAAATTTCGGAGAACCGCTTATATCAGACGGATCAAATATAGATGCAAGGTTAGAGCTGCAGGATGGTAATCACGATTATTCCAACAACTGGGACGGAACCGGCAGTATTCCTCCTCACATCCTGCTCACAAAAAATGATATAATTTCTTATGTCGAGGGAATTTTATATTTTTCCTTCAGTAATTACAAATTAACACCAAGGAGAAATTCAGATTTCGGAACAGTCACACCGGTGGGAATTTCCAACAATACTGAACTTGCAGAATCATTTTCATTAATGCAGAACTATCCGAATCCATTCAATCCGGTAACGGTTATCAGTTACAATATTCCGGTATCGGGTAATGTTTCTCTGAAAGTATTTGACATGCTCGGCAGAGAAGTAAGAAGTCTGGTAAATAATTTTGTAACCTCCGGAAGCTATTCAGTAAATTTCGACGGAAGCAATTTATCAAGCGGTATTTATTTCTATAAGCTTGAAGCCGATGGAGCATCAGGTCAGAAGTTTGTAAGCACAAAGAGAATGGTGCTAATTAAATAAAAAAATATTTGCAGCCGGAATGTTCCTTATCCGGCTGCATATCAAAATACTTTACAAAATACTTTAAATGATAAAAGCGTTTTTATTTTTATTCACCGCCGGTGTAATTTTTATGACTTTTTCCTGCAGTGACCCTACTAGCGGAACTATAGAAAATCTTGCTCCCGAAAGTTACTTATCAATATTTCCGGACAGTATTATTGCTCCCGGATCTACATTGAAAAAGATCAACTGGTGGGGCGATGATCCGGACGGTCTTGTTAAAGGATTCCGGATATCTTTTGATTCAGTTAACTGGGGGTATACTACAAAAAATGACAGTTCATTTTTATTGTCCATAAATGGTGACGACAGCACGTTCAGATTCTGGGTTGCAGCCGTTGATGATAAAGGCCTTATAGATCCTACGCCCGCTACTAACCTGTATCCGGTAATCAATACACCGCCTGTAGTATCATTTGATGCAGGAACAGAGCTGCCTGATACAACTTTCCCAGTTGCGACTTTTAAGTGGACCGGATCTGATCCGGACGGAGTAGAGACTATCAGATATTATCAGTATTCTTTAAATGATACAAACAATTTCAGAAGAATTCCCGGTAACATAAACTTATTAACCTTAAATCAGGACAGCGGACTTGTTGTAAATTCAAACAACATATTATATTTAAAAGCCGAAGATAATGCCGGAGCATTAAGTCCGATAGTAAGAATGCCTGATACAAGCGCAACCTGGTACGTAAGACCGGTGACTTCAAAGATATTAATGCTGAGGGATATTCCTGTAACAGATCTTACTTTCGCAGCTTCTTATTTTGCAAATGCATTTGATACAATTCATTACGACATGCTTGATATAAAAGCAAACAACGGTGCTTTGATACCTAAAATCATAAATCCTATGTTCACAGGCACACTCAATTTATTTGAAATCGTATTCTGGACTGCCGGGAATAATTCAGTTGCCAATGCAGCAAATTTTGAACTGGCTCAGCAGTCACTTCCTTTCTATATTCAGGGCGGCGGGAAAGTATTCTTTGCTTCAGGATTTCAGGGTGTACTGACTCCAATTCCGCCTGACCTGATCAACTTTGCTCCGATAGACAGTGTAACAGCATGTTCTATTCCGTTTTATCAGCCATCAAATCCGAATTTAGCTGTTGCAGATAATTCTTATCCTGAGATAGGATCAAGCTCATTTATTTTTGGTGTAAAGGGATTAAAAGTAACAAGCCCGACAAATATAATATACAAACTTTTTGTACCTGCAGGTTGCTTTGATACAATAAACGTAACAATAAAAGATGTTACCGTGAATCCTAAAATAATTTATATGGGATTACCTGTTTATTTTTTAAATAGAGATCCTGTTGCTTCAAAGGATCTGTTCAGAAGGATTTTTATTCAGGAGTTTGGATATAACTAAGTTGATAATTGAAAGTTAGAAGTTGAATGTCGAAAGATGAAAGTTTAAATTTGAATGTTGAATCTTAGATTTTGAAAGTTAAAGAATTTAATTTATGAAAAAATATTTATTATTTTTATTGCTGATCTTTTTTTCCTCTCAGGTTTATTCCCAGGAAAAGTTCGGGTCTATCTCCGGTATAGTTACAGATTCAGGGAAAATTCCTCTCGATGGTGTTATTTTAAAATTAGTTGGTACTTACCTTGGAGGATTGTCAGACTATGAAGGTAAATTCAAGATTGAGGACATTTCTCCCGGAATATATACTCTGAGAGTAGAAGTAGAAGGATTCAAAACTGTTGAGTATACGGACATAGAAGTTAAAAGTGATGAGAATAAAGAGTTTAATGTAATACTCAAAGCTACTTCGTTTACGGTAGATCAGGAAATTGAAGTAGTGGGAGACAGACCTCTCCTTGATATAGAACAGACAAGCAGCAGCCATATTATTTCCAGCGATGAGATCAATAAATCAATTGTTAATAATGTAACGGATATTATAACACAGCAGGCAGGGGTTGTAAAGCAGGATAATGAGATATATATAAGAGGAGGAAGAAATTATGAAAATTCATTTTTGGTAGATGGAGTATCAGTGCAGGATCCGCTGTCCGGAACGGGATACGGTCTTCAGATGTCGTCGAACTCCCTTGAAGAAGTTGAGGTTATTACGGGCGGATATAATGCCGAATACGGACAGGCAACCAGCGGTGTTGTAAATGTAAGAACAAAAGAAGGAAAATATAATGACGTTAATTTTTATGTTTCATATAAGAGAGATAATTTCGGAGTAAACAAAAATTCCGGTACAAGCTTTAATACTGACATACTTGAAATGAATCTAAGCGGACCGGAACCCATCTCAAAATATTTGTTCAAGGCATTGAACATAAAAACTCCCGGCGAGATCACTTTGTTCGGAAGTTTCTTCATGGGACTGTCAGACGGATTTTTTGTAAACAACGGCGGTCAGAAAGCAAGTCAGGTCTATTCTTCTACTTTCGGCGGATCAAAATACGCACCTAGGCAGGATAACAACTGGTACTGGCTTGGCAAGGCTACTTACAGAATGAATGAGACCATGAAACTTGCGTACTCTTATAATCAATCAGTTTCAATAAATCAGAATTCATCTACACTTCAGACTAATCTTGAATATCAGGAACCTTCACCCGGCTATCAGTATGAATTCCAGTATATTCTCGACAGTGCTCTGACCTATACTCAGAACAGTAATTTCAATACAGTAAACTGGAGTCAGACTACAAGTCCGAGTACATTCTATGAGGTTAAACTAAATAAATTTTATACTCAGCTGCGTGTCGATGCCAATGGCAAGAACTGGGATCAGTATTCTGAGCCGCTTGATGTTACAAGACCTCCTTTTCAGTATTACTATATTGACAGCACTCACACAGGTCTGATCCCGGGAGACGGATTTTATGATGTTGGAAATCCATTTACCTGGCATGATCATTTTGTAGATGAGCTCTCAGGCAGATTTGATTATGTTCATAGTTACAGTCCGAACAATAAGCTTAAAGCCGGTGTAGAAATGAGTTTTCAGCAAATGCAGCTGGTAGATATTTACCAGCCATGGATCCAGCCGCTTGGCTTGAATAATGATATCTATTCCGTCTACCCTGCATTTGGTGACATTTATGCACAGCAAAGTCTGACTTTCAAAGGTATGATATTGAATTACGGACTGAGACTTGATTACTGGCTGCCCGGCAAATATGTGGACGATGCAGTAGCTAATCCTGATGTATCAACTATTCCGGAGGAAACACGACAGGCATATTATGAAGACACATATAATTTGTTCGGCAGACGCGTAAAATTTAATCTGTCTCCGAGATTAGGCATATCACATCCTATTACAAATAATCAGACACTTTTCTTTTCATACGGTCACTTTTCAAAGAGACCTAAACCTCAGTTTGTCTATGCCAAGTTAAATCCGCAGGCGGCGCAGTCTACTTTTCAGAAATTCGGCAATCCGAATTTGAATCCTGAAACAACAGTTGCTTATGAACTCGGAATCAGAAACCAGTTCACGAATAATGATGTCTTAACAGTAACAGCATATTATAAAAATATTTATGATTATGTAGCAACAAAAAGCATAGTTATCAACAGCGGCAGGCTGATCGGGCAGTCATTCATTACTTACTTTAATCAGGACTATGCCAGGCTAAGAGGAGTCGAAGTAGAATATCAGAAGCGAATAGGCAGCTGGTTCAACGGTAAGTTCAATTTTACATATGCAATCGCAACCGGAAAGAGCTCAACTTCAGATAACGGATATATTGTAGCTGTAACAGGTGCAGGTGAAAATTTAAATGAAAAATTTCTTTCATGGGATAAGCCATTTCAGTTAAGTGCAAATTTATATTTCAATGCCGAAAAAGGTCAGGGTTTATTCGGATTCGGAAAAAATATACTGGATGACATTTCACTTAAGACAAGAATTTTTTATCAGTCTGGCAAAAGATATACTCAGCAGATACTTGTAGGATATCTTGATGACGGAAGACCGGAATATGCACCTGATCTGAATAACATTAACGGAGAAGTTGGAGAAAACTGGTTCTGGGTAAATCTTGATATAGATAAATACTTTTATGTTAATTCACTCCAGTTCGACGTAAGTCTTTCTATTACGAATTTATTTAATACATTGAATTCCACTATTATTAACCCTGTAACAGGTACTGCATACGAGTATGGCCAGCAGACTCTTAATTTTGTCAATAACCCTTTGTATCCTGATGTTCAGGCGCCTATCACGCCTTATCCGTACAATCCGTCAAGATACCTGACTCCGACAAATATACAGTTTGGAATTTCCATGAAATTTTAATTTAATATGTAATTAACTAATAGTTGAAAGTTTATAATTTAAATATGCAGTTAAAATTTTTGAAGGTCTCCATAAAAAATAAGTTAATGAAAAAAAACAGTATATCTAATGTGACCTTGTTAAGGAAACTATGTCTTATCATACTCGTAACCGGTTTAATTTTTACTGATTCATCATACGCTCAGCTTTTTCCGAATCTAGGAGGTCAAAGGACAGGCACTACTTCATTGCAATTTTTGAAGATCGGAGTAGGGGCAAGAGCTACAGGAATGTCGGAATCATTTGTTGCTGTTTCAGATGATATTACATCCCTTCAATGGAATCCAGCAGGACTGGTTGCATTCAAGGAAAACGGAATTACGGCTTCTTATACACAATGGTTTGTTGATACCAGGTTAAGCAATTTCGGAGGCGTATATCATTTCGGGGGAAGCAATGCTGTAGGATTTAACGTTGTATCTCTTAGCACTGAAGACATGAAAGTAACTACTGAATACCAGCCAAACGGAACAGGTGAATATTTCAGATTTTCCGATCTGTCTATCGGATTGTCTTATGCAAGACAAATGACAGAGCAGTTTTCTTTCGGAGCAACTGTCAAATATGTCTTAGAAGATCTCGGGACACTGAAAATGCATGGCGTGCTCGGAGATCTTGCAACTTTTTACAGGACAGGACTTGGAACTTCTAGATTTGCCATTATGATTTCAAACTTTGGCGGACAGGTTACTCCTACCGGCACTGCTGCTTTGGCAGACGGAGGTACAATAAATTCTTTTCAGAGATTTCCTCCTCCTACTAATTTCCAGCTGGGATTTGCCATAGAGCCGTGGATGAATAAAGAAAACCGCCTGACAACTTCAATACAGCTGAACAGTCCGACTGATAATGCTGAAAATCTTTGCTTTGGTGCTGAATATGCTTACAAGGATTTTTTATTTTTCAGAGGTGGATTTAAAATAAATGTGGACGATGAAAATTTCTCAGGAGGTGTGGGAGTGAAAGTCCCGATCTCTTTTGCTTATACAAATTTCGATTATTCAATTTCCAATTATGATCAGCTTGGACTTGCTCAGAGAATATCTTTGAATGTTTTATTTCCATCTAAATAAATTTTAATTTTATATATATGAAATACTTAATACTATTTTTATCAGTAACAGTAATAGTGATCTCTTCCTGTACAGATAAAACAAGTTTATCGGAATTTCCTTTGACCGGCGGCGGCGGAGTTCCCGTAATAATAGATGTAACTTATGTTCAGCAGACTCCGACCTGGAATCAGTTCAATAATCCAAAAGCAGTATTGGTTGGAAGAGAACCTCTTGTTTATGTTGCAGATACAAAAAATAACAGGCTTGTACAGCTTGATCTTTCAGGCTCTGAAATAGGAAGTCTTTATATCAAAAATCCTACGGCAGTTGCTCAGGATTATAACTATGATCTTCTTGCAATAGGAGATTCTGTTCTTAACATAACTTTTGATACAATAAGTGTTCTCTACAGGATCAAACTCCAGCCTGTACAGGGATTTCTTGCAAACGCTTCACTGCTTCCACTTCTGGGAAGCGACTACCCTACTCCATTAACAAGCAGAAAAAGAAAATTTACGGGTGTAGGTGTATTTCCCGATAACAGCTACATATTAACAAGAACAGGACCGGATAATACGAGTTCTCTTGATCCTGATAATGCTTTATTAAAAATTATCGGAATAAACAGCGTAACGTCTGTTACATCTCTCAGTGGATTTCAGACCACAGGTAACGGAGTATATTCCATAGACATGATGTCGGCAATTACTACATTCAACGGAAACTATACTGATTTTATTATTACCAGAAATACAACAGATTTCGGATTCAAAGTTGAATGGTTTATTTATGATGTAGAAAATGGTACTTATAATCCAAAATTTGTTCCTGAAGACAATGTTGATATCTTAAACATTCAGTTAGGTACTCCTGACGGTGTGACAGTTGACAATAACAATAATGTCTATGTAGTGGACAACGAGAGAGATTCTTTATATAAATTTTCCAGTGATGGAAGTTTGAAACCCGAATCTTTCGGCGGGGCAGGTTCCGGCACGAACCAGTTAAATGGTCCTGGTGGCGTTTCTTTCTTTAATAAGGTTTTATACATATCAGATACTGAAAACAACAGGATCGTCAGATATAAATTATCAACGGACATTTATTAATTTGGCGAAGAAACAAAAAAAATCACCTGCGAAACCTGTTACTTCAAAAACTGAATTCAAAGATAATCCATTTTACAACTACGGATTAATATTATTATTTACCGTCTTTATAATTCTTCTTACAAGTTTTAAGATCACAGGTGATGACGATGTCTTCTGGCATCTGGCTACAGGGCGGTATATTGCGGAAACACATCATGTTCCTTCGACCGATATATTCGGCTTTGTTACACAGGGTCAGGTCTGGATGCCTTTTGAATGGGGATGGGATGTATTGACTTACGGGATTTACAATATTGGCGGATACACTGCGCTTTCTGTATTCAGAACTCTGATCTTTCTACTCATATTTTTTATTCTATTTGTAATCCTAAGAAAATTCAAGGTCAGTTATACTTTGATTTTTTTATTTCTCACACTTCTTGCTTTTGGGATAATAGACAGGCTCAGTCCCCGCCCGCATATTATGTCCTTCTTATTTTTTACACTGCTTTTATTCATAATAACTGAATACAGATATTTCAGAAGGGGCAATTACAGGATATTGTTTTTTATACCGCTTATATTTCTTGTCTGGGCAAATATGCACATGGGAATCATTGCAGGTATATTTCTGCTCGGAATCTATACATTATCCGAAATAATAATTTACATTAAGTCCGGGAAATTTTCTTCCAAAGAAATTCCTGCGCTGACCAAACCTGAGCTTTACAGGCTAATATTAATTTCATTGGCATCGGTTCTGGTAATGCTGATCAACCCGAATTCATTTGCAACTTATGTATACGCATATGATCATACGAAAATGAAACTGCTTGAAACCATAAATGAATGGAGATCACCGTTTGATGAAATGTTCGGGGGAGGATTTGTTACTGTAATATATAAGATCTTTCTTTTCGCAGGAGTATTGATTTTATATTATGCATATAAACGAAAGGATCTTTTTGCAGCACTGGTTTTCATTGGATTTTCAATATATTCGGTCAGGGCTGTAAGATTTACGGTTGATTATCTTATTATTATTACAATATTCCTCGTTATTTCAGTAAGCTTTATAATTATCAATTCGAAAAGTGAAAGCTTAATAAAATTTTTTACAGTGAGTCCGGTTCCGAAAGTTATTCTTGAAGTCTGTCTTCTGTTCTTTATTGTAAATATTCCCAATGATAAATTATACATGGAGTACCTTAAGTATTACAGAGTTTCAGGTTTCGGGATCAATTCTGATTTTATCCCGACACAGATGTTTGATTTTATGAAAGAGAATAATATACCTACGATTGGCGAGAGGCCGTTGAATCACTTTGGGAGCGGAGGATTTTTAGTATGGAATTTCCCTGAGAGCAAGAATTTTATTGACAGCAGAAATCTTAATGATGAAATATTTAATGAATACAATTCACTTATGTCAAAGAAGCCCGGATTTGAAAATAAGTTGAAGAATTATGACTTTGATTATTTTATTTATCTTGCACCGGACCTGGTAAGAGCGCCAAATGAAATGGAACAGTCAATATTATCATATTTAAGCAGGCATCCTGATGAATGGAAGCTGGTTTTCTGGGATGATAAATCATTTTTGTTTGTAAAGAATTTGCCTAAATTCAAAGACATTATAGATAAATACGAATATAAATATGCAACACCATATAATTTTTTATATCAAAAGAATGTTCTTGAAAAAGCAACTACCGAAAATCCCGAACAGTTAAGATCTGAAATGAAGCGCAAGCTTTCTGAGGACCAGAATGGTTTGATCATAAATTCAATAAACAATACCTATTTAAACAAATTATCCAAATAATTAAATAATTAATACTATATGAAAAAAATCATAATTACAATGTGCATGCTGTTTTTGTTTTCAATGGCACAGGCACAGATAGTTCCAATAGCATCTATCTGTCAGAATAACTCGAACGGATTGCCTATTGATACAGGAGCATGGAAAACTGTAACCGGTATAGTTACCGCAGCTAATGAATTCGGAGGACCTGCTTATCTTCAGGATGTTACAGGCGGTATTGCTGTATTCTATACAGAATTTGCGACAGCGGTCTCTATAGGAGACAGCGTTGTAGTTACTGCTAAGTTAAGTCAGTTCAACGGACTAACAGAGCTTGTGTATTCAACATTCGGAGGTACTCCTTCATATACAATTGTCAGCACGGGAAATCCTGTTCCTCCTCCTGTTGTATGCACTATTCAGCAGTTCACCACTCAGACATGGAACGGACACGAAGAATATGAAGGCAGGCTTATCAGAATTAACGGATTAACTATTACAGGAACGGGTACATTTCAGGCGAATACTAATTATACAGTAACAGATGCATCAGGTACAGGTCAGCTAAGAATAGATAATAATACAAATCTTGTAGGAACATTAATACCAACCGGTACTTTTGACTGTATAGCCGAGGCATCTCAGTTTGACGCTTCAGTACCTTTCAGTTCGGGTTATCAGTTTCTTCCCCGGTTTGTTGCCGATATTTTTCAAAGCGGAGGTCCCATAATTCTTGTTCCTCCTACGGAATCAAATTTAAGTCCGGCAGGTGTCACAATTACATGGACCACACAAAGCCCGGGAGATTCCAAGCTGAAATATTTCAGATCTGATTCTCTGGGACAGCCTGTAGTATTTACAGATTCTGTTTATGATGCAACACTTTCCACAAATCACAGCTTTAACTTAACCGGATTGCAGCCGGGAAAGATTTATTATGCTTTAGCATATTCCACCAGCGGAGCAGGTACAAGCGTAAGTACGCCTAAATATTTTTCAACATCTTCCGATCTTTCTTCTACAGGCAAGATCGAAATTTATTTCAATAAATCAGTAGATAATTCTTATGCAATGCCGGGAAATAACGCAATTGGTGATGAGGACCTAAAAGCAAGACTGGGACAGCGGATCGATTCTGCAACTAAATCAATAGATATTGCAATGTATTCTTTTAATGAAATTAATCAGATCAGGGATAAACTTATTAACGCATTGATAAGAGGTGTGAAAATAAGAATCGTATATGATCACAGGGACGGCAGCATTCAGGCTCTTGTTCAGGATCTGATAAATTCAGGGATCAGAGTTCAGCAGAGACCGATCGGATCAAACATAATGCACAACAAGTTTTTTATTTTTGACGCAAGAGACAACACTTCTGCTTCTGATGACTGGCTTTGGACCGGTTCAGCCAACATTACAAACGAACAGTTCTATACTGATGCGCAGAATGTAATATTTATTCAGGATCAGGCATTGTGCAATACTTATACCAGAGAATTCGAAGAGATGTGGGGTTCGCATAATGAGATCAATAATCCTGGAAATGCAAAATTCGGAGCTTCTAAATCAGATAACACTCCTCATAAGTTCATGGTAAAAGGCAGAAAAATTGATTGTTACTTTTCACCTTCTGATAATCCTTCAACACAGGTTGAAGATATGATCACATTGAATACAAATAAATCAATTTATTTTTGTGCTTTTGCATTCACAAGATTTAATATTGCAAACAAAATGAAGACTCAGTATCAGCCACCGGTAAAAATGGTAAGAGGTGTTTTTGATGATGGAAACGGAACAGATCCTAGCAGTGTATATCCGGAATTGAAAGGGATAGGAGGATCTACACCATGGAACCCGCCTGCACCGGTATATCTGGATGGTCAGCCGGGTCTGATGCATAGTAAATACATGCTTATTGATTCCGATCTGCCTTCAAGCAATCCTATAACTCAAACAGGATCATATAACTATTCTACGGCAGCTACAACCGGCAACGATGAAAACATGCTTATTATCTATGATTCACTGGTTGCAAATCAATATCTTCAGGATTTCGCTAAGAGATATACACTTGCAGGCGGAACAATCAAAGTTGAACAGATCTCCACAGAAGTTCCCGACGGATATTTACTCGGACAGAATTATCCGAATCCTTTTAATCCGGCAACAACGATTAATTACTCAATTCCCGGATCAAATGAAGTTTCACTTGTAGTAATTGATGCTCTCGGAAGAGAAGTTGTTACTTTAGTAAATGAATTCCAGACAGCAGGGTCATACAAAGTTACATTTGACGGAAGCAATCTGAGCAGTGGAATTTATTTTTACAAAATTTTATCTGCAGGATTCGTAGAGACAAAGAGAATGATTTTGATCAAATAAAATCTGTATTTTCCGATCTATAAATCAGAAGCCCCGTTGTATAAGTACGGGGCTTTTTTTTGATTAACAATTATTTGAATAATATAAAATATTTACTAATCTTTTCTATAATAATTTCCGTAAGTATTGTAAAGCAACTTGCATATTTGCATTCAACTCGGACATAACTGATAAAAATATTATTCTGTTCTGAGTCTATTATAGATTTTAAAAAATAATTTAACTATTTTAGATTAAATCCTAAAACCCTCAGAAGTTCTTGCAGAACGAAAATATAGTAAATAGTGTTACTATTTTAAATTTAATATAAAAATTAAAAAGCGGCATGAATAAACTTAAAATTCAACTTGTTTCACTCCTCGCTTTATTGATTTTATTACAGGTCAACAATTCCGCAAATGCTCAGTCGGCTGCTGTATTCGGTCAAAATAAAGTTCAATATAAAGAGTTTGACTGGAAATATATTAAAACAAAACATTTTGATGTATATTTCAGCCAGAACGGAGAAGAACTGGCTCAGTTTGCAGCTCACGTTATGGAAAATTCATTAGCTAGTCTCACAGAGAATATTGACTACATTATTAGCAACAGGATTCCTGTTATGATCTTTAATTCTCATAATGATTTCCAGCAGAACAATGTTGTGGATGAATACCTTCCGGAAGGAGTCGGAGGAGTAACTGAACTGTTTAAGAACCGGATAAGTATTCCTTTTGAAGGAGATTATGAAAAATTTAGACATGTTATTCACCATGAATTGCTCCATGCGTTTATGAATGATATGTTTTACGGAGGTTCGCTGCAGAATATTATATCAAAGAATATATCATTAAATTTTCCTATTTGGTTCAACGAAGGAATGGCAGAAGTTCAAAGCCTGTATGGTCTTGATAAAGCAACAGATATGTTTATGAGGGATGCTACAATTAACAATTATGTTCCGCCGCTTGAATATATAAACGGTTACTTTTCATACCGTGGGGGTCAGAGCTTTTTTGCATTTTTAGCCGATACTTACGGAGAGGATAAACTGGGAATTCTCATGAATAACATAAAATCATTTGGCGATGTTGATATGGGTTTCAGAGAAACATTCAAGCTATCGCTTGAACAATTGGACGAGAAATGGCAGTCTTATCTAAAGAAAACCTACTGGCCGGATCTGAAGATCCGTGATGAAGTGAAAGATTTTGCCAAACAGCTTACAAGCCATGAGAAGGACGGAGGCTCTTACAATGTGGCTCCGGCAATTTCACCTGACGGCCAGAAATTTGCATTTATATCTAATCAGGATGACTTGTTTGATGTTTTTATTGCCAAGACAAAAAACGGAGAAATAATTGATAAAGTAATTTCGGGAAACAGCTCTACAGATTTTGAAGAACTCCATATTCTTACTCCGGGATTATCCTGGTCTCCTGATGGCAGGAAATTAGCGATAAGTGTTAAATCAGGTGCAAGTGATGTTATTTATATAGTTGATACAAAATCCGGTGATAAAGAAGCTCTTCCCCTGAAATTTGACGGCATATTTTATGTAAGCTGGGCTCCGGTTGGAAATAAAATAGCTTTTATCGGAAATAAAGCTGAAAGATCTAATCTCTATCTGTATGATTTGAAATCGGGTAAACTTGAAGCAATGACAGATGATATATTTTCCGATGCAAATCCTACCTGGGCTGTTGATGGAAAAAGTATATTTTTTACTTCAGACAGAGGAGATTATATTGAAGGTCAAAAAATTCCCAAGGATTTCAAAATGTGGGAATATGATTATTCAAACACAGATTACTACAGAATTGATGTATCTACAAGAGAAATAACCCGTTTAAGCAATACTAAAGATTCCAAAGAAGGCTATGGTCAGATAAGCGCTGACGGAAAAAAGATTTTGTATGTATCAGACAAGAATGGGATCGATAATATTTACCTGAGAGAAGCTGATTCTTCGGGAAAGATCATTGACAGACCGATCACAAATTCATTAAGTCCAATTGATCAGATATCAATGTCCAGAGACGGCAAGAAATTGTTATTCGTTACACTTAATAAAGGAGGATATGATATATTTTCTTTGGATAATCCTCTTGAAATAGATCTGGGGATTGATGAACTGGTACCGACTGATTTTGTACTTAAAATGGAAGAGTATGCGGATAAATTTGGGAGAAATAATAAATCCAAAACCGGCGACTCAATCAGCTTAACATTAAATGATAATGTCAAAAAATCTGACAGCAGTTCGCTCACTATCGCTGATAGTATTTCAAATTCTTTTCAGGACTCCGGGGATGTATCTATAAATAACTCAGTTGATACTTTATTAACTGATAATTCTGAAATCAGAACCTTTATTGATTCCTCAAAAATCGGTCAGGGTATTGTAGAGATAGATAAGAAAGATTCTGCAAAATTTTACGGAGATGATATTAAGATTAGCTTTGATGAATACCAAAAAAATCCGATATCAGATGAAAGCAGCAGGGATAGTATGTATTCGGATAATTTGAATTTCAGGGTTGCAGATAATATTAATCCTGACGGGTCATTCAAGATCAAAAAGTATAAAATTAAATTTACGCCTGATCTGGTATACGGTAATGCGAGCTATGCTACATTTTACGGAGTACAGGGTGTTGCTCAGATAGCTTTAAGTGATATGCTCGGAGATCATAGAATATATATTCAAACATCTTTGGTAATTGATCTTAAGAATAGCGATTACGCAGTAGCTTACTACAATCTGGCTCATCGTATCGATTATGGATTTCAGCTTTATCATACAGCCAGATTTGTTACCTATGGTAATGGATTTATAGACTTTCTTTACAGATACCGGACTATTGGAGGAAGTGTAACAGGCGCATATCCAATTTCCAGATTCAAAAGATTAGACGGAACACTTTCTATACAGAATATATCCCGTGAAAATCTTGATTTAACAAGCGAACCTCTTACAAGGAAAACTCTTTTGGTCCCTTCTCTGAGTTTTATACATGATAACACGCTTTTTGGATATACGTCCCCTGTTTCAGGAACCAGGTACAATCTTACTGTTATGGGTTCTCCAAAATTCGGATCGGAAGGTATTGGATTCACATCATTTCTGGCTGACATCCGAAATTATCTTAAGCTGGGAGACGATTATGTGTTTGCGACAAGACTATCAGGCGGAGCAAGTTTTGGTCCGAATCCCATGCAGTTTTTCATCGGAGGTACGGAAAACTGGATAAATTATGAATATGCAAATTACAATCTACCTGTAGCAACTATTGAAGATTATGCTTTCTTATCACCGGGACTTCCTCTCAGAGGATACGATTATGATCAGCAGGCCGGCTCAAAATATTACATACTGAATATGGAACTGAGATTTCCTTTATTCAGATATCTGATTTTCGGTGCACTTCCATTAGGATTTGCAAATATAGAAGGTGTTGCATTCTTAGATGCCGGCACAGCATGGAATGATAATCACAGTCTTTTTAAAACTGTAAATGGAAGCACACAGACAGATAATTTGCTCATGGGAACAGGGCTTGGTGCCAGGGCTAACTTATTCGGATTCCCGTTTAAGTTTGATGTTGCGTGGAATTACAATCTGAATAAATTCTCAGCTCCGAAGTATTATATTTCACTCGGATACAATTTTTAACATCCGGAGAAAATTATTTCAATAAAACAAAAAACCCCGCAAGCATTCTTGCGGGGTTTTTTATTTATACTTATTTTAATGATACTATTCCGGAGTTACAGCGGCATCAACTTTACTTTCTGCCTCTTCCTGAATATTTTCAATTTCAGCTGAAATAATTTCTTTAATTACATTGATTTTAAGCTTTGCTATAACGGAATGCTGCAGCTTCACATCCAGTTCGTGTTCGCCCAGAGATTTGATCGGCTCTTTCAGAATAATTTTCTTTCTGTCGATATCTTCAAATCCTTTTTCCTTTAATTTATCGTAGATCATCTGAGATGTAACGGAACCGAATATTCTGTCATCTTCTCCGGTTTTTACTTCAATCGTAATGGAATGAGTGGAAAGATCAGATGCGATCTTATTTGCTTCATCAATAAGTTTCTGGATCTTTTTTGCTCTTTGTTTTTTAATTTCCCCGAAACTTTTCAGATTAGAATCATTTGCAATTGCAGCGTATCCCTTTGGAATTAAATAATTACGGGCATATCCGTCTTTTACATTTACTATCTGACCTTCGTCGCCAAGTATTTCGTGCTCTTTTTTTAATATGATTTTCATAAATATTTTTTATAAATAAACAGGGTGGAATAAAAACTTTCACCACCCTGGTATATTGAATTTTAATTTACTATTGGTAATAATTATTTCTTTATTAAATCGGAATCTTCAGGAGATAATAAAGCATCAAATGAATCATCGGTAAAAGTTGTGATATCATCTTCTTTATCGCTTACAGCTCCTCTTTTATTCAGGAATTGAATCCTTCTTGCTTTTATTTCTACAATTGTTCTGTTTGTCCCGTCTTCAGTTTTGAAAGTTCTGCTCTGTAGCTCACCATCAACTAATACAGCATTTCCTTTTTTTAACCTGTCTTTACAGCTGTCTGCAAGTCTGTTCCACGCTACAATTCCAACATAACAAACATCTTCTTTCCACTCTTCATTCTTA
The DNA here is from genome assembly GCA_964561045.1 of uncultured Ignavibacteriaceae bacterium. Lineage (GTDB taxonomy): Bacteria > Bacteroidota > Ignavibacteria > Tepidaquicellales > Tepidaquicellaceae > JAGPCH01. The sequence goes on from CAZLOL010000006.1 coordinate 22,800, forward strand.
TCCTTGAACCTTCTATTGCTGGCAATAGAAAAATTCACTACCGGTGTTCCTGAAGTAGTTTGTCTGAAGATCGGATCTTTTGTTAGATTTCCTGCGATAACTACTGAATTTAGTTCGGGCATCTTATAATCAGCCATGTTTTTCCTCCGAGATATATATGTTTTTTAAATTATTAAATAATATTTTAAATAAGTATTGAATATTTTTAAGCAGGTTCAACTACAGGTTCGGTTACTGTTTCAGTTTGAACTTCCTCTTTAGCTTTCTCAAGTTTCAATTTCTCTTCTTCATATTTAGACTGCAGGATAGCTTTGTTTTTGAAATGCTCTTCCTTTTCTCTTTTTGTGATTGAAGAAATATAAATGGTCAAATATCTGAGAATGTTTTCATCCAGAATGTAAGAACGTTCAAGTTTTGTTATTACATTGGTCGGGGCGAGTATCTCGAAGCAGACATAATATCCGTTTTGTTTTTTCTTTATAGGATAAGCTAATCGTTTTCTTCCAATTTTATCAATGTTAATTATTTCTATTTCGTTTTTTATGAGAAGAGCTTCATTCTTTTTGATCTCTTCTTCTATTGCTGTTTCTTCTAAATTACCATCAATGATAATATAAGATTCGTAAAGCTTTTTAGACAAATTTAATCCTGTTTAATTATTTTTTAGTAAAGGTACAAATATATTACGTTTTTAGGTAATAATCAATATAATTTGTAACTCTTAATTGTGAATTCTGTTATTTTAAATGTGCGGAAAGCGGGACTTGAACCCGCACGCCTTGTGAGCGCCACCCCCTCAAGATGGTGTGTCTGCCAGTTCCACCACTTCCGCTGTTAATTGTTAATTTAATTAATTCTAATCGGAGTTTCAATTTAAAATTTAATAGCAGTTCATTATTTTTAATTATTTGGTGCTTTAGAGAATAATGTTGAGCTGGATTTAAACTGTTCCATAACTTTGATTCCATCAGAATTTATGTTACTTGCAAAATATTTGAATGAGTCATAGACATAAACAAATGCTTCATAGTCATTCAGCTCATACAGGATATTCATGTGCAGAATTCTCACATTATATTTAAAATAGATCGCATCGTGATGAAATTTGAAAATTGTATTGTCCTGAAATAGGTTTACATAATGTTAAAAACATTTATAAATTTAATCAGAAAGGACAAAGCAGATGTCAGAGTCATAAAGAATAATAAGTTATTTTTTTTTATCGTTCAAACAAAATATAGTAAAGGAAATTGAAAGCTGTAAACTAAAATATCTATACAAATCTCAAACAACTCCTTCTATTTCCCTTTCAGAGTGTGTCTATAAACACTCTGAAAATTTTTTTCCAGTTTCCAATCCTATACCCGGGAATGCTGAATTCAATTTTGATTTGCTTACCAGGCAAGTGCTTTATAACTGATGTCTGATCCTTTAAAATCAAGGCATTGGGGATAGGCTGGTGTTTTATATATGAAAGATGAAAATTAAATAAACAATAATTATTTTTTTTTAAAAACACAATTTTAATATGGAAATCATTGAATGTATAATTTATACCCAAAATAGAATTGACATTAATTAAACAATTAAACACAATGTAAAAGCATATTCCCGAAATTTACAACAGAATTCATGAATAATTTATACTGCATACGCAATTTTCACGATCATATTTTAAATCAAATTAAATTATATGATATATCTTATTAATTATTTTTTAAATAATAGGGAGGATAGTATATGAGAGTTAATATTTTTCTTTACCTCAATAAAACAGATAAATATTAAGCGTTTTTTTTAATGCAGTTTTAAATTTTAAACTAACAATATTTTTAAATTTAAATAACCAGTGGCGATGAAAAAATTTAAAAGCTCTGTTTTAATTACACTGTGTGCTTTGATTATTTCAATCCCTGTATTTTCACAGGTTAATGCATCATTAGTTAAAAACTCTAATACATTATTTTCATATCAGAAGCAAATTCCTTTTATAGATGGCAATGGTTTTTCGACCACTACTGCTACTTCAGTAGTTCTTCCCGGGAATAATTCAACATCAAATAACGGAAGAGCTCCACAGGGTTCACGCAGATTTATTAATTCAAAGTATATAATTTTAAATTCGGAAATGATAGTTTCCGGTTTTAGTGGCGCTGTATCTTCCATCGGATGGAAGTGGAATGTTTCGTCACCTCCTGCCTCAAGCGCTCCGACATCTCAAAATACTCCAACAACGGGTAATATTAGGGTATATCTAAAAGACACTTCCGGAACTGCTCTTTCTATCGGCTCGACAACCATAGATACAAATGGTATAGGTTATACGAAGATCATAGATGGAACTATAAATATTCCTTCGGGACTGGCAGAAATTAATATTGATGTTCCTGTGGGAGGACCGGGAACATCTTCATTTACTCCTACTCCCGGCAGCGCAATATTAGTGATTTACGTTTATAAAACAACTACTGATATTTTGCCAACTCTTTTAGGTTCACCGACATGTTTTTGTAACAACACCGGGGGAGGACCAACGATAACGACTTATCAGAGTCAGATAATAGGAGGGGTTCTTGGCTCAAGTTCTATTTTCAGACCTGAAACAAGATTTGGAATAGCATTAAAGCAGCTCGATCTGACAATGTTCATACAGGGATTTTATAATTCGGTAACGCATAAAATGGCAGGTGATACAGTGAATGTATATTTAAGGAACAGCTCTTCGCCATATGCAATATTGGATTCGGCTAAATCATTTGTTAACTCATCAGGTCACGGAACATTCATTTTTTCCAATGTCTTTAACGGAACAAATTTTTATTTAGAACTGAGACACCGAAACTCTGTTGAGACATGGAGCAAGACAACTCAGATGTTTACCGGATATATGCTGACATATAATTTCACAACAGCAGCGGCAAAGGCATACGGAGATAACATGACTCAGATAGATGCTTCGCCTTTGCGGTATGGAATTTACAGCGGAGATGTAAATCAAAGCGGGAGCGTTGATCTGTCGGATGTTACTGAAGTTTATAATGATGCCAGAACTTTCTTAACAGGTTATGTCGTGACTGATGTAACGGGTAATAATATTGTTGACTTAAATGATCTTACTTTAGTTTATAATAACTCGGTTAATTTTGTAGTGAGAGTGATCCCGTGATGTGATTTGGAATATGGAATTTCGGATTTGGGATTTAATAGATATAAATAGAGCATTTCCAATTTACAATTTATATCTTATAATAGAATCAAAAGCCGGTAGAGGGTACTCCCGGCTTTTTTGCTTTTCTACAGTACAAAATAAGAAAAATATCTTTGCCATCAATTTTTCCCTCTCAAAATTTAAATTCTGCTTTTCACGGAGACTAAGGATGTTTACCTGATTTCTGTCATAATCCTCAATTTTATACTTAAATTCAATATTTTTAATTTTAATAAAAAAAATTAAGACTAAAAGTTGGGAATTTTTGATTTCGGTAATCATACTCAAACATATATTTTTGTTCAAATTAAAAAATTATTTTCATCATCCCTGAGGACATTTTTTTTCTTTAGTAATTTTTAAATATTTCTGTCAGGGATGATAGAGAGTTTGAAGCTATGCTTCTGCCAGCGAAGCTTGTTTCAGCCCGTAAAATTTAAAAAAGAAAAAAATGAAAAACTTTTTCAAAGCTTTATTTGTATTTGCATTAATTATTTTATTTCCGCTCTTTGCACATTCACAAATGTTCTGGAATCAGACTGCACAGTTCGCAGGAAATAATACCAGTTATATCACGGTTCCAAATTCATCCTCTTTAGATATTACCGGAAGCTTTTCGATTGAAGCATGGATAAATCCGGCTTCTGTATCAGGAGTTTCAAAAGGTATTATTTCAAAAGGAGGCATTCTTGGAACATCTTTAAAATATGCATTAAGAATTTTTTCAGGAAGAATCCAATTCATTACAAACGGAACTGTAAGGCTTTCCAGTAAAACAACTAATCTTATCACTGCTAATTCCTGGACGCATATTGCTGCTGCATACAATTCATCAACAAATGGTTTCAGTATTTATATCAATGGAGTTCAGGATACCACATCAACAATAGCCGGAGCTGCACCTACAACAAATCCGGATTCATTGTTTATTGGAATTTCAGGAAGTTCAACTCCTTATCCGGGTCAGCTCGATGAAGTAAGAATCTGGAACAGGGATTTAAGCTCAGCTGAAGTCGCCAGTTATTTCAGGTCAACATTAAAAACATCTGACGGAATTTACAACGGACTTGTTTTATCAATGCCTTTCCAAAAAGATAATTCATCCGGAATAAAGCATACCTTCAATGATTTTTCCGGAAATCAGAATAACGGAAGTCCCAGAAATGTATCGGCAATTGATCAGAGCTTTAAACCATTGAATACAATCTCGATGAATGAATCTATCGAACTTGATGGTAACGAAGATTACCTTGCCGGAAAGGATACTTCAACTATCAATCCGTCAGACCGACTTGGTTTGGAATGCTGGGTCAATCCTAAAACTGCATCACAGACCTGTAATCTGATAACAAAGGGGAATCAATATTCTCTAAAACTTATAGGCGGAGTTTTGAATTTTAGTGTAAACGGAAATATTGTAAACTCAGGTATATCAATTCCTGCAAATGCCTGGACTAAAATTACCTGCCAGTATATTACGTTCTCAACCTCTTTCAATATTAACGGAATATATGCAACCAGTAGTAATACTCCTTTTGGAAATGTAAATGCTGGAACCGACTCGCTTTATGTTGGCGGTGTTCCCGGTGCGATCGGGGATTTTAATGGTTATATGGATGAAGTCAGGATTTTTAATCATTATTTAATTGATGATTCGGTATTTACTCATACTTATCATTCGATTGAAAAATCAAATGATCCTACATCACTGATTGATATAAGTTATAATTTAGATGGTTCATTAGCAGATAATGCAGACAACGGCGGACCGAAATTATATTTAAGAAATAATAGCAGATTCAGTCATCCGGGAGGAATTGCAAATCAACCGGTGTCTCCTTTGAACCGTGATGTTTCGAATGCAATGTCTGACGGATATTACATACCTTCAGAAGCAAACAAAAGAATTCCTGCAACAGGAACTTCCGGATTAACTTCTTTTACAGTTCCAATATATTTAGATAAACCAATTACAGATGTTGATGTATTCATTGCATTAAATCATACGAAATTATCAAATCTTTCGATTTATTTAAAAGCACCTAACGGGGATTCGGTAAGATTAATAAATAATTATACAAATTCATCTTTGGATAATAATTTAGTTGCAATATTTGATGATCAGGCTGACAGTACATTAGGTTCAAATAAATATGCATCACTCACTACAACTATTAAACCCGAAAACAATATGAATTCTGTATTTGGCGGAGATATTTCAAAAGGAGACTGGATAATAAAAGTTTATGATAATACTGCCGGCGACACAGGAAATGTTTACGGTTGCGGGATAAGATTAAATAATGCAGTTGTAAGAGAGAAAAACTTAAACATGACAACTTTCATACAGGGATTATACAATTCTGCTTCCAGTAATTCATTAACTGATACAATCTCTGTAACCTTAAGGAGCAATGATGGATTGTTTACTAAGTTAGATTCTTCCAGAGGAGTTTTCGGATCAAACGGAATATTACGATTAAGTTTTGCCAATATGATAAACGGAAAACAATTTTACGTCCAGCTAAATCATAGAAATTCTTTAGAAACATGGAGTGCTTTTCCTACCTTGTTTAAATATTCAAATGGTGTATATAATTTTCATTCGTTTGCTACTTTAGCCTATGGTGATAATGAAATACAAGTAGACAATTCCCCTTTGAGATTCGGTATTTACAGCGGTGATGTAAATCAGGACGGCATGATAGAATTAGCTGACATACTTATTGTCTTTAATGATGCCGGTAATTTTGTAAGCGGATATGCAGTCACAGATTTAACCGGTGATAATGCAGTTGACCTGAATGATCTGTTAATTACATTTAATAATTCGAGTAATTTTGTGAGTCTTATTCGCCCTTAAGTCCGGAGTAAAGTGAGATTGGAAACGTAAATTGCGAAAAGGGAAACGTAAAAAAATAGATCATTGAACATTGTACATTGAACTTTGAACATTGAACAATGTACATTGTACATTGTAATGCATTGCTTAATAAATCAGGAATATATAGTTTGCAAACGATTCGCAATTAATCTTTATGATAAAAACCATAAAACACAATCTTGCACTTAAACTTGATCTGATAGGATTTTCAGCTTCCACTATCTGCGCAATTCACTGCGCTCTTATGCCGTTTATAATAGTATCTCTTCCTCTTATAGGGCTTGAGTTTATTGCTGATCCAATAGTTGAGTACATTTTTATCGGAGCGAGTCTGGTTATTGGTACATTTACTTTCAAACATGGTTTTTTCAATCACCATAAAAAGATTTACCCGTTTCTTTTATTTCTTACGGGATTTATTATCATTCTTGCAGGTCATTATTTTTTTCATAATCATTCGCATGAAGCAATGGCAGAAAATACTCACGGACTAAGTGACGAAACACTTTTTTTAATGATAGCTCCTGTCGGAGCTTTCATAATTGCGATCTCTCATCTTATCAACAGAAAATTATCCAAAGTCCCTAAAGTCTGCTGTGAGCAGGAGGATATTTCTGTTAAAGTTTCTGAACAGAGCAAAATTCATGTTTAATTATTTTCCGGATTTAAATGAATAACGATTTTAAATATTCCAGAATATTTTCACTTTTTATAGCCGTTACCTTTTTACTGCTTTTCAACGGTATGGAATTTTTGCACCATCATTCGGAGATCCAGCACAATGACAACTGTAAAGTCTGCTCGCTGACAAAATCACTTTCATCTGTAGTAGTCCCGCTTCATAATATTTTACTTATTAATAATGAATTTGAAATTGTAAAATCTGAATCAAAATCATTTATAATACTTCTTCAATCACTTAACTCCAATTCAGACCGGGCTCCCCCGCTTTTCTCTTAAATAATTCTTATTTCTGTTACTGCTAAATTTATTACACAACAGATTACTCAAATCTTTTGAGTTGATCAATTATATTTGATTATTAAAAGAGCTGCATAATAAGCAGTTCTTTTCAGATGCATTTTAGTGTACAGATAATCATAATTCAAACAATTGTAATTAAATGTTCATGTATTTTTTATGAACATTACTTCATTGGTCTTTTAAACTAAAGAATTTTGAAATGAAAAGATTAAGATTACCACTACTGATTTTTCTCTGTCTGAGTTCAATAACCGGGTATTCACAGACTTGTGAATTGACGGGGAACGTCTATTCAGCGGAGGAAGCGCCTGTACCTTATGCAACTTTAACATTACAGGAATTATCAATACAGACAAAAGGAGATATTAACGGAAAATACAGTTTCAATGCTGTCCCGTTCGGTGAATATCATATTTCAGTCACACGTGATGGATTTTCAGGGAAAACAGTTAAGATCTCATTGAACAAAGAAGAAATAAAAAATGATATTGTACTTGTTAAAAGTTTATTCGAAACTCCTACCATAGATGTCACCGGTTCTTTTGCACCTGTTGATATTTCAAACTCAACATTCTCTGTGACTTCAATATCAGCAAGAACATTAAGCAGAATACGCGGAGAAAATATAGCATCTACAATTCAGAATATTCCGGGAATAAATAATTTTTCAACCGGAAATTCTATAGGCAAGCCTGTGATTAGAGGTCTTACTTCGCAAAGCGTACTTGTTGTACAGGATGGAGTAAAACACGAATCCCAGCAATGGGGAGATGAGCATGCACCTGAGATCAGCCTGTATGATCTGGACAGAATAGAAATACTCAGGGGACCTGCAAGTTTATTGTATGGTGCTGACGGTATAGGAGGGGTTATAAATATTATTTCAAAGCCAATTCAGTTTTCATCGAAAAACAAATATATTACTTACGGTAATCTCGATCTTAACGGATTTTCCATGAACAGTGAAGGCTCTGGCAATCTTATGCTTGGGCTGGGAACTGCGGACTTTGGCATTAAAGGATTTGCAGGATTTAGAAAAGGAGGCAACATTAAAACACCTGACGGAGAATTACTGATCAACACACCTGAAGGCGATTATTCAATAGGGGGAGGAATTTTATCAAACAGCGGCAATAAGGAATTTGAAGGCGGAGCAAGGTTAGGTTATAAAAGTGCATTTGGAATCATTAATGCTGAGTATCAGATTTTCGACAGGGAGCTTCAGATTCACGAAGATCCTACTGAAGATCCGGATGCAACCCCCAATCAAAAACTTGTAACCAATCACTTTGAAGCTTCAGGAAATATATATTTTAATAAAGATCTTCAGCTGGAGCCTGTACTTTCTTACGAGACACAAAGACGGAAGGAATTTGAAACAGCGGAAGAGAAAGAGATTGATAATGCTGCGCTTAATCTGTTCTTAAAGTCATTTATAGCAGATGTAAAATTGAATCATAATCTTACAAAAGAAATTAACGGTGCTGTCGGACTGTCATATGAAGCGCAGAATAATCAGACACTCGGCGATGAAAAATTAATTCCAAATTACTCCGCAAGTGCTTTTGGAATATATGTAATGGAAAAAATGGAAAAGAAGTATTTTGCATTTTCACTTGGCGGCAGATTTGATTCTAAAAATGAGAACATTAAGGAAACTGTTTTTGAAACTGACAAAGAAGGAAATCCGGTAAAAATAGTTTTACCAAATGATTTGAATTTCAATTCATTCTCAGGCTCTGCGGGTATAGTTTATAAACCCATTTCAAATCTGGATATCTTTTCAAATATAGGAAGCGGCTGGAGACCGCCTTCTGAATTTGATCTGTATGCTGACGGAGTGCATGAAGGAACAGGCAGATATGACATTGGACTGATCACACATAATCCGGATTTGAATCCTGAGCCTGAAAGATCGCTGAACCTTGATCTTGGAACAAGGATCAGAACAGAATATATAAATGCGGAAATTTCATTTTACAGGAACAGAGTAAATAATTTCATTTACCCCGCACCTGCAGGTAAGACAGATCCTGAGAGCGGATTACCGGTATATGACATCTCACAGGCATCGAGTACTTTTACAGGTTATGAATACAACATACAGATTCAGCCATTGAGTTGGGTGATAGTTACTTTTCTCGGCGATTATGTGAAAACAAAAAACATTGCTAAGTCAGAATCTTTGCCGTTTACACCACCGGCAAAAAATATTATTTCACTGAAGCTACAGGAAAGTAATTTCGGATCCATCTATAATCCTTATATTAATGTATCGGCAAAAATAGTTTCATCTCAGAATGATGTTGATCCGCTGGAAGAAAGTTCAAAAGGATATACATTAATAAGCGCTGGGTTAGGATTTGATTTTGTTTTGTCAAAAGCAATTGCATCTGCAGATCTTTCAGTTTCTAATCTTGCAGATACAAAGTATACTGATCATTTAAGCAGATACAGATATTATGCAATGGGACCTGCAAGAAGTTTTAATTTGAAATTTACAGTTCCTTTTCAGTTTTAATCGCTAAGGGTTAAATTCCCCGCTGCTCGCAGCGATAATTTATAATATAGAAAATTAAATACCTCGCTGTTTGCGACGAGGTTATTCATTTATTATAAATATTTTTATAACAGAAATTTCTTCATGCAGATTTTTTAATATCAGTAAATACTATCTTTGTAATAATGTAGTAATTTATGGAAAAAGAATCTTTAGCCGGAAAGTATATAGATCTGACATTTCTGATCCGGCAGGAATTTGAAAGGAACATCAGTAAGTACGGAGATAAGATCAAATGCAGAAAAGGATGCTCGCAATGCTGTTCGCAGATATTCCGTATTACAAGCTTTGATGCTGATATAATAAAAGTTCACATTAATAAACTTTCATCACAAGAGAAACAACTTTTAAAAGTAAAAGCTGCTGAATACATTTCAAGGTTTTCATCAGAGAACCCCGGTAATGACGAATATAATTCAACAGCAAAACTCCCATGCCCGGCTCTTAATGATGAAGGTGCATGCATGATCTATGAAGCCAGACCTGTTATCTGCAGAAGATTCGGTCCGCCTGTATATGATTATAAAAATCCGGGTAAATTGTTTGCATGCGAATTGAATTTCAGTAACGGCGAGGAAATAGTTGATAATGAACTCATCCCAAATCAAACTTTGATCGGAAAAAAATGGGATGAATTAAAAACAGAATTTAATATGGAAAATATTCTAAAAGAAAATACTTCAACTACAATAGCTGAAGCTATACTGGATTCATTAGATTCTTAAGATTCATAAGATTCGTAAGATTTCAAGTTTCCGGTTAACTTTTATCGGATAACGAATTACGGATAACGAATCACGATTAACGAATAACGAATAACAATTAACGAATCAAGATTTTTTATAAGATATTTTCTTCGGAACCGTAAATTGTCTCATGCCTTCAACAGAACCCAGATAGCCAAATCCGCTTTGTTTTATGCCTACCCATGGAGTTCCAGAAACACCGCCAATTCCCTGATTTACCCCTATCATTCCTGATTCAATTTTCTGCGCCAGAAGTTTGCCTTTCTCTGCATTCTTCGTCCATATTGTTGCCCCAAGACCGAAAGTTGTATTATTTGCTTTCTCAATTGCCTCTTCAGCATTCTTAACTTTCTGAATACAAATAACCGGTCCGAAAGTTTCAGTAACCATTATGTCATGCTTTTCTGACAGGTTTGTTATAACTGTTGGTTCAATAAAGAAGCCCTCCCTTTCCATTTTTTCCCCACCAAATAAAACCTTTGCTCCTTTCCTCTTTGCCTCATCTATTTGTCCAAGCACATGATTCCTCTGTGCTTCGCTTACCATTGGACCCATATCTACATCATCGAAACCGTTTCCAACCCGGTATTTCTTTACTTCATCAAGAACAAGCTTTTCAAACTGAGATATAATTTTATCTTCTACATAAATTCTTTCAACTGACACGCAAACCTGACCTGAATTTCTCAAGGAACCGTGAACAGCATAAGGTACCGCCTTTTTAAGATCTGCATCCTTTAAAATTATCATTGGATCCTTTCCTCCCAATTCAAGAACAAGTCGGTTAAGTTTCTTCGAACAGGCTTCCATGATCTTCTTGCCAACTGCCTGTGAACCGACAAATGCTACCATATCTATATCCGAATGAATTACCAGTTCACCAACCTCCTCGGCTCCCTGAAGTAAATTTATCACACCTTTAGGAAGATATCTGTTGTATATTTCATAAATTGCTTTTCCTGTCATAGGTGTATTCTCTGATGGTTTAAAAACTACCGTATTACCCATGAGGATTGCAGGAGTGAGTAAAGATTCCGGCATTCCAACCGGAAAGTTCCACGGAGTAATCACTGCTACAGCGCCGAGCGGAACTCTGTGCAGTTCCGTAACTAATTTATCTTCTTTGAGAATTTCCGTTGCAGCAGCAAGCTCAGCCATCTTTATATTCTCTTCGATAGCATAGGCAGTTCCTTCACATTCCCCCACTGCAGACCTGTAAACTTTTCCCATCTCTTTCGTGATGATCTGACCTATTGCTTTTTTTTCCTTGTGGAGATCTCTTGCTATATTTTTGAACAGGGCAATCCTTTTTTTCAAAGGAGTTTTGCTCCAAATCTTAAAAGCTTTTCTTGCAAGTTTGACACCTGAGGCAACTTCACCGGGTGAAGAACATTTTATTTTTTCAATAATTACACCGGTTGCCGGATTAATGTCCAATATAAATTTTCTCATGATCTTTTGAATAAAAATTAAATTTTATAAAAACTTTTTAAAAAATGAAAGTATTCCCTGTTTCCAGGCGATCCTGTGGGTTACACCTGTTCCCTGTTGTATTGTATGTTTATTGTCAAGATACCACTGATATGACCTGATAAGCGCCTGTGAATTTGAATATTTAGGATCCCATCCCAGCTGTTTCTGAGCTTTTTCTATTGATACAAATGAGTCTGTATCAGCTGTCCCATAGATCCATTTATATAATGGTGATACATTTAAGATCTCAAAAAATCTTAACATCGGTTTTATGATACTGGCTGGAGTTGACATCACTCTTGCACCCGTACCTGCATATTCGCACATGGCACCTACATCTTCATTCACAGTCTTGAATTCTTTAGCGCCTACATTGAAAGTATCGTTAATTTTATCCAAAGGTAAAGTTGATGCAAGCAGAATGGCATCTACAAGATCTTCAACTTCAAATAGCTGATACCTGTTCTTTCCGTTTCCGATTATTGGAATTTTCACTCCTGATTCCACCCAGTCATATAATATCTGAAAAACACCGAGTCTGGCAGTTCCGATAAAACTCTTAGGTCTTAGTATGCTTACAGGCAGACCTTTCTTTCTGTATTCTTCACAGATCTCTTCCGCCTTTACTTTGCTCTCGCCGTAGGGACCTACACCGTGACGGGGGTGAGTTTCATAAAGCGGATGAACATCAGGCACTCCATAGACTGCAGTGGAAGAAATATGGATGACTCTGTTGACATTATTTTTAAGAGAACTCTCCAGTACATTTCTTGTACCGTCAATATTCGTCTCATAAATATCTTCTTTCTTCCATAACGGCAAAGCTGCTGCGCAGTGTATTACGACATCAACTCCTTTCATCATTTCATCCATCTGTTTCTTATCCCTTACATCTCCGTAAATGCATTTAATTTCCTTGTCATACTCATTTTTTTCAAACTCCGCTATATCAAAGAAAACACATTCGCTGAAATTTGTTATTCTGTTTATTTTCTGAGCTATATGATAGCCTAAAAATCCGGCTCCTCCGGTTACTACTATTTTCATTTTTTTTCTTTACTTTTATATTGATTAATAAGAACCGTATATTTTTATATGACTTCCTCTGACAGAAGTAAATACTTCCGATATCAGATTATAAATTATATCCGATATCTCTTTTGGCTTGACCCATTTTTTTATTTCTTCCGGACTTCCCCATTCACGGTTTGCAGGAGTATCAATTATACCCGGAATTATTGTATTACATCTGATATTAAACTCTTTCATTTCTTCATTAACCGTCTCCATAAGACTAATCACACCGGCTTTTGCGAATGAATAAGCAAATCTTCCCGGAGATGTTTCCAGCCCTGCAATCGCTCCTACAGAAATTACTCTTCCGAAATTATTTTTCTTCATTACTCTGATTGTTTCTCTTGTAAAATAAAATGTTGATAAAAAATTTAACTTAATCATGTTTTCGAGTGTCTCAGTTGACATCTCTTCTATCCCTGCCGAAGGACTGATTCCTCCTACGGTGTTAATAAGAAAATCGATCTTCCCTTTTTCCTGTACCGAAACATTGTTTACAAATTCTTTAACGGAATTTTCATCCGTAGCATCACATGTAAGACAGAAAATTTTCCGGATCTTGAAATTTTCCGGATCTTTATCCTGTGAAGTATCAAATACTTTATTGAACTGTTCGGTGGATTTGCATGGTACATATACTTTTATACCTTCATTGGAAAACTTATTTACAATAGACCTTCCAAGTGCTCCTGTCCCACCGGTTACGATAGCTGTTCTGTTGCTCATATTTTACTGAATACTGATTTTACCTAAATAGACTTTTCTGTCCGAACCCGAAACAGACGGCAAATTCGTTTTATTTCCGCTGATAAGTTCATTAGCAAGTACTGCAAAAAGCACGGCTTCTTTATTGTCCGGATTAATTCCGTTCATATCCATTAACTTCACCTCAATATTCTTAAAAAGATCCTTTAAGTAATTCATCAAAGTTTTATTCCGCGCTCCGCCTCCGCTTACAAATAGTTCGTCTGCCCTGAATTTTTTAACATTGTGAAATATCGTATATGCCGTAAAATAAGTGAAAGTTGCAATTATATCTTCCGGTAAAATTTTTCCGGAAAATCTCAATATATCTTCTATAAACTTCTCAGAATAATATTCACGTCCTGTTGACTTGGGCGGATTTTTTTTGTAAAAGTTGTCATTTGAACAGATCATCTTAAACAATCCGGGATTGATCTTGCCCTTTGAAGATATCCTGCCGTCCTTATCATATTTTTTGTTAAATAATTTTTTGGTCAGATAATCTATCATCATATTTCCAGGTCCGGAGTCGAAAGCAATAACATCTTTTTGTTTTCCGGATCTTTTCAGAAAAGTGACATTGGAAATTCCGCCGATATTGACAAGCACCCGGTTAAATGTCCTGCTTGAAAACAATATATAATCCAGATAAGGTACAAGCGGAGCTCCGTCCCCGTTTACTGAAATGTCAGCAGTCCTGAAATCTCCGACAGTAGTAATTCCTGTCTGATTTGAGATAACAGAAATATCGCCAACCTGCAGAGTTGATTTGGTATTAAAAGAGAAAAGTTTTTGATTAAAAGGAAAATGATAAATCGTTTGACCGTGTGAACCTATCAAATCTATGTCTTTCGTTAAAAGATTATTTCTTGAAATTAATTTATTAATTGACTGAGCAAAAAGATGTCCAACAAGAATATTCAGTTTGCAGATATTCTCCGCATTACCGGTATTAGTAGAGGAACATTTCAAAATATATTCCTTCAGTTCTTTTTTTATGGGATAAGATTCGAAATCCAGTACATCTATCTTAGTATTAATTCCGTTTCCTCTTATTTTTAAAAGCACAGAGTCTACTCCATCCACTGAAGTTCCGGACAGTACACCGATTACTATCCTGCTTTTTTTATTAAATAGTGAAAGAAATTTTTTCATTAACGAAACAAATATAATTTAAATACGAATTATAATCTATGAAATTAGACGTGCGAATTTCTTAAATTGTATACTTTTTTCAATTTAAATCAAATTAATTTAAATATTACCATTTATTTTGAAGTTATTTTTTAGGATTTTGCTTCAAAACTTAAATAACATATAATGGAAGAATTTTCAATCATTAAAAAACAACAGGATAAAATTACAATTCTGTACTTGAATGGATTCCTGGATGCGCATACTTCTGTTGAATTGGAAACGTGTTTTGAAGAAATACTTTCGGAAAATAAGTTCAGAATAATTGTCAATTTCGAAAAACTGTCTTATATCAGCAGTGCGGGATTGGGTGTATTTATGGCATTCATTGAAACTGCAAGAAACTATTCGGGCGACATTAAGCTTTGCGGAATGAGTGATAAGATTTACAATATCTTTGATATGCTTGGATTTCCAATCTTATTTGAGATATATAAAGAGGAGAAATCTGCAATTGAAAAATTCAGTTAATTGTGAATCGTATGAGCAGCCACAATAAAATATTATTCGCCAGTTCCACAAAGAATCTGGCTTTACTGAGAGACTTCATTGAAGCTAAGGCATTTGATTTTGGCTTTGATGAAAATACCATAAGTCAGATCGTCCTGTCTGTCGATGAAGCCTGCACAAACATCATTAAACATGCTCATAAATATAATGAAAAAGAAATAATAGAAGTTGAGATAAAACCTGAAATAGGGCAGTTTATCATAATAATGAAATATAAAGGTTCAGGTTTTGATCCGAACGACATTCACAATCCAAACATGAATGATTATTTCAATAAATTCAAAGTCGGCGGATTGGGTGTACCGATTATGAAAAAATTTATGAATAAGATCGAATATATCCATAATAATTCTGAAGATAATTATTTAACTTTGATAAAAAAATTGCACGGCTAAAAAACCTTCCTTCATAATGGACAATCAGAATCCTGCTCAGAAACAACTCGAATTAAATTCCCTTATTGAGTTCTCACAGTTAATCTCAAGTAAATTAGATCTTAAATATATTTTAAATAATATCCTCCTGAGTATCATGGGAAAGATGCTGATCTCCAAGGGAATTATACTCCTGAATACAATGTCTGAGGATAAGAATATTTTCTCTGTTGAAGCCGCTAAAGGAATTGATACAAAGCTCATAAATACTTTTGTGGAAGCGGATTTCCCTAAACTGCCTGTTTTTACTTCTGATGAAATTGAAGATAAATCGGAGTTTATTGATAACTCGGGACTGAATTATTTCTTTAAAATCTATTTTCAGAATAAGTTTCTGGGACTTCTATGCCTGGGAAGAAAGCTGAATAACACCGAACTCTCAAAGAACGAGATCATCTTTATTGAAACTATGCTGAATCTGTCTTCTTCAGCTGTTGAGAATACTATCAAATTCAATCAGCTCAGCAGCATGAACATAAATCTTAATAATAAGATACGCCAGCTGAATTCATTGTTTGAACTCGGCAAGGAGTTCAATTCCAATTTTACTGATAAAGAGAATATTATAAAGCTTTTAAGCTATACTCTGCTTGGAAATTTCGGAATTAAAGATTTTGTAATCATATCACGTGAAAATGACGGTGAATTTCATCTGCACAAGGAAAAAAAAGATTTTGACCTTTCTGAACTTAAGTTAAATGAAGTATTTTCCGCAGTCAATATTCCACCTGAATTCAGATCTGCATTGATAATAAAGAGCAATTCTTCAAAACCGTATATTAAATACCTTTATGAAAAAGGCTACGAACTGGTAATCCCTACAATTATAAAAAATGAGATCAACAATATAATATGCATAGGAAAAAAATTAAACAACACCTGCTATACGGATGAAGATATAGAATTTCTGGAATCGATAATCAATCTGTCTCTTATATCTATTCAGAATACGGAACTGTTCAGAGAATATATTGAAAAACAGAAGATTGAAAATGAATTGAAGATAGCAAGGGAGATACAGATTGCGATGCTTCCAAGGGAAATACCTAAAATCAAGGATTATGAAATTGCAGCGGTCAATCTTCCTGCTCTTCAGGTTGGAGGTGATTACTATGATATTATTAAACTTACTGAAACGAAAACTGCTTTTGTCATTGCCGATGTTTCCGGTAAAGGGACTCCTGCTTCACTTTTAATGGCAAATATTCAATCAGCTGTCCATTCTTACTTAAAACTATATGAGGAGATTTCATTTGATCTGGCGAAGGTTACTGAAAAAATTAATGAACTAATTTATGAGAACACTTCGGCTGAAAAATTCATAACTTTTTTCTGGGGAATTCTTAATTCAGAGGAAAATACTTTTGAATACATTAATGCGGGTCACAATCCTCCGTTTGTATTTAATGACGGAAACATTATTCAGCTTACAGAAGGAGGTTTTATGATCGGGATTCTTGATACCGGTGTCACTTATGATGTTGGTAAAATAAAGCTGGAGAAAAATGATATCATAGTTTTTTATACTGACGGTGTCACAGAAGCGATGAATATAGACGGAGATGAATTCGGAGAAAATAAACTCACTGAAGCAGTGAAAAAATCCATGACCGGTTCATCTGACGATATAATTGATGAAATAAAAAATTCTATCGTCGATTTTTCAAGAAATACTTCACAGTATGATGACATTACACTTATAGTTCTTAAAAAAACATAATATCTTTCATAATGTTGTTTACGGAATATATTTTTCCATGAATAAGAATATCCTGATTCTTTGAATCTTCATTCCATCCATAGGTCTTCTTTATTTCTCAGAACGATCTGATACTTGTCCTTGTATTTTTCAAGTTTTCCTTTTATGTAAACACTGTACTCTTTCTTCGTTTCCATATCAAGTTCCGCGAGAAGTCCTGCATTTTCTTCATGAATAACTATCTCAAATGTCTCATTCTTTGTATGAGGAATTCTCATTAAGTAAGGAAATTTCTTTGTAAGAATATCGCTGATACTTCCGAAGACCGTTATCTCCTGATCAATATAGTTACCGAGTCTCCCATAGTCCTTATCATTTGCCAGATTAAAATATAATTCATTACCCGAATATTTCAATTCAAAATCCTCAAGCTGCTTTGCTCTCTTATCCCACCATATAAGCCTTTCTTCATAATCCGGATAGTGCTTCTTATTTGAATCCCAGATTCCAAGGCTGTTTTTCCTGGCATAATTCTGAGCTTCGGTAAATTCAGCGTTGAACCTTTTACTGTTGCCGTATTTGTTAAAATAAGGAGAATAACCCTGCTTTACACATTCTATATTATAGTTAATCTCTGTTCCGTCTTTCATGACTGCTATCATATATACGAGGTATCTTCCGAAAATATCCACACTTCGCTCATCATCTTCCTTTTCCAATCGGACATAATCAACATTCTTAAAAAACTCTTCTGCCCATTTCCATGCTTCAAATCCAAGAGGTGAATCTGTTTTGACAGGCATTTTACTGTCACCTTTTTCAGACAGATAAAACGCTTCCCAGTTGGCTGCAATCTCATTTGTCTTTTGCTCTGCATCATCTGTTTTGAAAGTTTCTTCAGTATCTATTCCAAGAAGGCGCGAAGGTTTATCGAGATTTTCAAACCGGAATGTATCTCCGTCTGTAACTTTGCTTATCTTAAAGTCACCTATGATAAGCGAACTGTCAGTCTGTGAAATGCAAAGTATACTGTTACACAGCAATATCAGGATCGAAGTTAATATTCTTAAATTATGTATATTCATTTCAAGTCTGTTTTAATAGGATTTTAGAGTTTACGTTTGATTCCTATGGATATTGAGAATTCATATAAAAAAAACTCTTATGTTAAAATAACATAAGAGCTTTATTAATAAAATTGATTTTAAGATATCTTAATATCTCGTGCCTTCACTAACAAACGGAATGATAGCAAGATGTCTTGCTCTCTTTATTGCAGTCGTGAGCTTTCTCTGCATCTTAGCTGAAGCTCCTGTGATTCTTGCAGGAAGTAATTTCCCCTGTTCATTAAGGAATCTTGTTAAAAGTCTTGCATCAAATATATCTATATAATCCTTTACTCCTCTTTCCTTAAAAGGATCACGCTTTTTAGCCTGATTTTTTTTTGCGGTGATTTGCTGTGTTAATTTGTAATTTGCTTCTTTAAAACTTTTTGTTGTCTTTTTCATTAATACGGTAAACTTATAATTTTAATTATTGCAAATTTATTCAAATTATACTACAATAACAATTCTATTATTAAAGAATCAAATAATTTTGTCCTGTATGAAATACTGTAGGTAAGATTTTTATTTTACCTGAAAATAAATAGACTATATTACCGGAGTTTTATAGATTACTTTTTTATTCGCAGAATTTCGAGGTTACGAGAAAATTAATTATTGTCGCTTACTTAGCTATAAATTATAAAGTATTGATTTTTTTAATAGAATTATGAGTTGAATAAATCTAATTCCAATATTTATAAATTTTTTTTAATATAATTAATACAGATCCTATTTGGTTCTTTATTAAATACATAGGGTCTGCTGTAAATAAAACAAACACATTTGTGTTATTTTTTACAAAAACCTCACTGCCTGGTGATGGCTTTAAATACAGAATATTTTCCACAGTAAATCATACAGCGCCATAATGCAATTGCATTAAGATAAGAGCTTATTCTTTTTGTAATTAACTTTCATGTGAAGAAAAATTATTTTTTTCAGAGATCTTAAAAGAATATTAATTACATATATTTTAAAACTATTACATAATTTTGTATTATTTAATAAAGCAAAAAGGTTTTGTTTAATTGATTTCAATTTCTACTAAGGTTTAGTTCTGAAAAATAAGATATTGGTTGATTTAAAACTCTTAAGTATAGAAATCCAAATTCCTTAACTTAATGGCATTGCGCCATGCTGATTGATTTTCAAAATCAGTTTTTCAGCTTACTGAAGAGATGTGACATTTTTCACTCTGAACTTTAATTTGATATTATTAATTTATGTGTTTAATGATATTTTAATCAGGGAAATTACAAACTCTATACTATGGGCGTAATAATTGCATTTACTATTATTCTGAGCTGGGGAATTCATTTATTCTATTTATTTACATCACTTAAGATTGATTTTTACGATCCTCTGTTTTATTTCCATATTTTTTTTCAGGCATATCTGTTTACAGGACTTTTCATAACTGCACATGATGCAATGCATGGCAATATTACAAAGAACAAAACATTAAACAAAGCAATTGGTGTAGTTTCATGTTTTCTATTTGCAGGTTTTTCTTATAAAAGATTATTAAAGAATCATTATATGCATCATAATGAACCAACATCAGAAGACGATCCTGATTTTAGCAAACATTCACAGAATTTTTTTAAATGGTGGTTCAAGTTCATTGCAGGATATACCACAGTTTCACAAATTATCATAATGGCAGTTATCTACAACCTTCTAAAGTTCCTGTCTGACGAACCCGCTGTTATATTTTTCTGGCTGATCCCTGTAATATTAAGCACACTTCAGCTTTTTTATTTTGGCACTTATCTGCCGCACCGTTATCCTGAAAGAAACCTTAATAGTCCCCATTTTGCAAGGTCACAGAATAAAAATCATCTGACAGCTATGTTAAGCTGTTACTTTTTCGGGTATCATCTTGAGCATCATTCTTCTCCTAAAACCCCCTGGTGGCAGCTTTATAAGTTATATGGAACTTTCCGTTCAGACATGCAGGCATAATTTTCATCTTCAAATTTTTTTCAAAATTCCTTTATTATCTCATTGATTAAAAATATCATTCCAATTATATTTGTGATTCATTCGACAGTAGCTCAATGGTGGAGCATTCGGCTGTTAACCGAAGGGTTGCAGGTTCAAGTCCTGCCTGTCGAGCCGCAAAAGGTCCTGATTTTGTATTTCCGGGACCTTTTTTTTATTGAATTATTAAGCCGTATAAAATTCAATGCTTGTTCCTTTTTGAAATTAAAATTTATGTATTAGAGACTTATAAAAAACGTATTCACTTAGTTATTCCCTCATTCTCATGTAGAGATTGTAACATAATCTATCTTTTTTCTCAACTCGGTTAGGGAAAGTTGAATTCCATAGGGTTTTCCTTACCAAACTGAGGTTTGGCAAAGAGTTTCCTGAGTTTTTAGACATTCTTTCAGGTGAATGCCTACCGGGTCATCAATTCAAAATAACTTAATATAACTAAAAATTCTTGTGCGTGGATTCTGTATAAAAGCATTCATAAATGACAAATAGCTTCTGGCAGAATTATCTATGAGGTTTATTATCCTATTTAAAGGCAATTATTGAATTGAAATATATATATTCTTAAATTATATTAACAATTATACACGGCGAGTATAGCTCAGCAGGCAGAGCGTCTGATTGTGGTTCAGAATGTCACGGGTTCGAGCCCCGTTACTCGCCCCAAAAATAACCTTAAGCCTATTCAACTCTTTTCCGTTTAGTTAATTCAAATATATATTTTCTGATCTGCATTTTAGTATTGAATAACAAACCGGTTTCCTTTACAAAACCGTATTATTCATATTCACGTACTCAATGTATTCAATGGAATATTGATATTTCTTTCCTTGAATTAGAATCTATTAATAAGTAGTTTAATACAGTTTAAAAATATATGAATTCAGCAGCAAATAAAATAAAGAATCAGGATTCTTCAGAAAGTGAAGTACAGAGCGATGAATTGGAGAATGAGTTTGATCTTGAAAACAGCGAAGAGATCGAGCAAATATCTGATGAGGAGCTAAAGCAGCGCAAAAAGGATTTCGATGCTGAAGCAATGCCTCACATGAATCTGCTTCATAATTATGCTTACAAGATCACAGGCAATCAGCTCGATGCAGATGATCTGTTGCAGGAGACTTTTTTAAGAGCTTTCAGATTTTTTGATAAGTTTGAAAAAGGAACCAATTGTAAAGCATGGCTGTTCAGGATAATGAAAAATTTATTCATCAACAAATACAGGAAGAATCAGAAAGAACCGGGTAAGGTTGATTACGGTGAGATTGAAAATTTTTTCGATAATATAAGATCGGATAAAATTGACAGTACGGATCTTCAGGAAAAGGTTTTTTCTAATTTAATGGATGATGAAATGACAAACGCGTTGAACTCTCTTCAGGATGATTTCAAAACGGTTGTCATACTATGTGACCTTGAAGGATTGAGTTATGAGGAAATAGCCGATTTTGTTCAATGCCCCATTGGCACCGTTAGAAGCAGGCTGCACAGAGGAAGAAAGATGTTACAGCAGAAACTATATGATTATGCTAAGCAGCGGGGATATGACGTAGAAAACAATCTCATTAAATAAAATTAAAATACTATATAAACTTTATACTTATTAAGTTCTGATGCAGGATACTAATCCCAACAGTCCGGAAAATGATTCAGGGAATAATTCCGGAAACAAAAACGATAATAAATCAAAATATGAATTAATTACTTCTTATATTGATAATGAATTATCGGATAATACCGAGAAAGAAGAAATAAAAAAGTTAATTGAATCTGACAATAACTTTTACAACAGATACATCTTAGAGAAGCTGACCAAGGAGAATTTTAAGAAGAGATCTGTCAGGATTGAAACTCCGGTTTATATGTATAAGAACATTGGTCAGGAAATAGATAACTACATCAAAAAAGCCTCCTTAAAAAGCAGTATCTCCAGCCAAACCATTTCAGAAAGATTTGTAGCGGAAGAAAATATCAGGAAATCAAACCTGAAAAGGAATCTGATTGCAGGCTCTTTTGCTTTCCTTTTCCTTATTGCAGCAGCATTTCTTTTAAATAATATTTTAAAGCAGAATCCTGAACTCAGAGATAACGATCTGGTAGCTGTTTCAAGAAATATATTTGATAAAGTTCAGAACGGTCAGGTTTCGCTTAAATTTAATTCAGGGAACTCGAAAGAATTGTCCGACTCGATGAATAAATATCTGGACTTCAGAGTGTATATTCCGGATGTAAAAGATGCCATACTTATTGGCGGTGTGTGTAATGAAATAAACGGACAAAAGCTTGCTCATTTTATACATAAAAAGGGCAGTATTATTATTTATACTTTACAGGCAAATAAAGATGATGTATTGAGGAACCATGATAAAATTATTTTATGCGATCAGTATAAAGAAAACGTTAATTCAGGAAAAAACTGGATTCCCTGTTCAAAAGAAAGCCACAAAACTGTGGTAGTCTGGTACAAAGACAATGTAATCTGTTCATCAGTTGCTGATATGGATTATGAAGAAATATCAAACACTTTATCAAATAATAAATAAAATTCTAAACTATATAAATAATGAAGATAATAAAAAACATTACTTTTGTATTTTTAACTTTGATCCTTTTGTCAGGATGCGGTAAAGATAAAGCTGATCAGAAAAGTTCTGATAAAATGACGGAAAAAAAGGATGCAATTACAGAGCAAAAGAATACCAATGAGAATAAAAGCGTAGCCAATAAGACATCTGATGATATTAAACTTTATAAAGTTGACAAGGTGGAAAAAGCAAGCGGTAAAAAATCTGCTCCTAATGTTATATGGACAGAAAGCGGCAAGGAAATTTCGTTAAGCAGTTTGAAAGGAAATGTTATTCTTGTAAATTTCTGGGCAACCTGGTGCGGTCCATGCATAAGAGAAATGCCGGATCTTTCGGCTATTTCGGAAGAATTAAAAGATAAAAATTTCAAAATGCTTGGCATGAATGTTTTTCAACAGGAAGGTTCAAAAAAAGTAGCTGATTTTCTTGCTTCAAAGCCTGTTTCATATACTGTACTGGACGGAAATCAGGAAGTAGTTGATGCATTTAGTGAAGCAAACGGATCATTAATCGAGGCTGTTCCTACAACTTTTATAATAGACAAAGAAGGTAAAATAGCAGAAACAATAGTAGGAGGAAGGGATAAAGCAGCTTTCCTCAAGATTATAAACAAGTATATGAATTAAACTTCCGGTATAATTTTCAATTAAAAACTCAAGGATATTCTTTACCTTGAGTTTTTTCATTTTCACTTAACAGAAATTTTTGAATAATTCATCTGCGTCAAAGACCATTTCGATCTTAGGTTCTACAGGCTCAATAGGAAACAATTCTTTAAAAGTAATTGATAGTCTGCTTATTAACGGATATGATATTGCAATAAAGTATTTGACGACTAATACAAGAATCGATGAGCTTGCTGTTCAGATACAAAACTATTCTCCTTCCGGTGTAGTCATTCAGGACAAAGAATCCTGCAAAGAGTTTAAAGCAAGATATAATTTCGAAAATCTTGAGATATTAACAGGCAAGGATGGATTGCTGGAAATATCAAAAAGAGATGATTATAATTTCCTGATAAATGCATTAGTAGGATTTTCAGGACTGGAGCCCACACTTGAAGCAATAAAATCAAAAAAAGATATTGCCCTTGCAAATAAAGAATCTTTAGTAATAGCAGGAAAGATCATCACGAAGCTTTTAAAGGAAAATAATACAAAACTGTTTCCTATAGACAGCGAACATTCTGCAATATTACAATGCTTAGCGGGTGAAGATTCCGGTTCTGTCAATAAACTGATCTTAACAGCTTCGGGTGGTCCGTTCAGGAGCAAAACAATTGAAGAAATCAGGAATGCGTCTATTGAAAGCGCATTATCACATCCTAACTGGAAAATGGGAAAGAAAATAACAATTGATTCCGCTACTATGATGAATAAAGGTCTCGAAGTGATTGAAGCTAAATGGCTTTTTGATATTTGTGCAGACAATATAGAAGTATTAATTCACCCTGAATCTATTATACATTCAATGGTTGAGTTTGTTGACGGTTCAATAAAGGCACAGTTGGGAGTACCCGACATGAAGATACCGATTCAGTACTCTCTTACTTATCCTGAAAGGATCACATCTGATTTTCCAAAAATGGATTTTAATAAAATCCGTAATTTAAATTTTGAAGAACCTGACCTTGATAAATTCAGATGCCTGTGTATAGCATATGAAGTTTTAAAACAGGAAGGAACTTATCCAGCAGTTATGAATGCTGCAAACGAGATTGCCGTTGATTTATTTCTGAAAAATAAGATCAATTTCCATCAGATCCCTGAAATCATAGATACTGAACTGAACAGTCACAACAGTTCTGACGAGTTATCAATTGAATTGATAAAGGACATTGATGCAAACACCAGGAAAAATATTAGTAATAATTTTTCATGATCCGATTAATAAATTCTGATAAATTCAACTGATTAAATTTTTAACTTCTAATTTTTATATTATAATTTTAACTTACAAATAACTAAGAACGTATATAAAACAAAATGGAATTACTTAACACGATATTTTACTTTTTAATAGTAATAGGAATACTTGTATTCATACATGAATTCGGACACTTCATAGCAGCAAGGATGACCGGAATGAGGGCTGAAGTTTTTGCTTTAGGGATCGGCTACAGATTATTCGGATATAATAAGATAAACGGTTTCACATTCGGCAAACTTAATGAGGAAATCGAACTCGGGGACAATACTGACTACAGGATATGCGCCTTCCCTATTGGTGGATACGTTAAAGTAGCAGGAATGATCGATGAAAGCATGGATAAGGAATTTGTGAATACTGAGCCGAAGCCATGGGAATACAGAGCTAAACCGGTCTGGAAAAGAATGATTGTTATTACAGCCGGCGTGATTATGAATTTTCTTTTAGCTTTTCTCATCTTTTATTCCCTCACTCTGATAAAAGGCAAAACAATAAATGATACTACTACTATAGGTTACATTGCGCAGAACAGTCCGTCAAAAAATTCAGATCTTAAATCCGGCGACAAAATACTTTCAATCAATAATAAAGTTGTAAATTCCTGGGATGAAGTTCAGACACAATTGTATTTTGAAAATCTCGGTGAGCCTTTAACATTTTTAGTAAAAAGAGACGGTAATAATGTTACTGTAAATATACCGAAAGAAAAGGTTGGAGATCTTACCGAAATGAGTTTTGGAATACTTCCGGAAGGAATGATACCGGAAATTAGTGATGTAGTTTCAGGAAAGCCTGCACAGGAATGCGGATTAGCTAAAGGTGATATCATTACTGAAGTAAACGGAACGAAAATTATAAATTCGCAGCAGCTAACGGATCTTATAAAAGAAAATGCCAATAGGCAGTTCAATCTGAAATGGACACGTAATTCAGAATCTATGGAATGCAATCTTACTCCTTCTCCTGATTCAACAATCGGCGTTCTAATTTCAGCCAAATATGTTGGTCCTACAAAGGAAATAAAATATAATGTAATTTCTGCAATACCTAAAGCCGGATATGATATGTATCATTTCGGAATAGAATTATTTTTTAAGACTATAGCGAAGATTATTAAAGGTGATGTCCCGTTTAAAAAGGCAATAGGCGGTCCTGTAAAAATAGCACAGGCATCTGCACAATCCGCTGAAGGAGGAATATATACATTCCTGGGCTTTATTGCATTGTTATCTATTTCTCTTGCTGTAATAAATATTTTACCCTTTCCGGCACTTGACGGAGGACACTTTATGATGCTTATGTATGAAGGTATTGTCAGGAAGCCTGTCCCGTACAAAGTTCAGATAATATTGCAGAATGTAGGATTTGCTTTGCTTCTGGCTTTCATGATATTTGTTCTCTATAATGACATTATTTCCATAAAATAAATAAATTCTTATCTTGAAATCACAACCATAAAGCAATATATTGAGTAAAATTTTTCAGCTTTAATATCCGGAAGGGTGGGTGAGTGGCTGAAACCAACGGTTTGCTAAACCGTCGTACGGGTTAAACTGTACCGAGAGTTCGAATCTCTCCTCTTCCGCATAAAATTCTTAAAGACATTGTTCCTTAAGAATTTTTTTTTGTAAATTCCAGAAAAATGAAATAAAGTAAAAAGCAGCCTGCAATTTAAATCCGGGATTATAATTATTCAATAAAACAATCTTTGTTTTATATTAATAATGTATTGAGACCAGATACATAATTATTTCACACAGCTGATTTTAATTTTTAAATCGCAATTAAAATCAGTATAGAAATAAAAAAAGCCATTCAGTATAAACTGAATGGCTAAAGTATGCTGAAAATATTTTTTTTACTTGATCATAAGCATTTTCTTAGTCATCGACTCAATATTGTTTTCATTTTTGAATTCAACTCTGTAATAATAAACTCCGCTTGAATAACCTGAACCGTTAAACACTGCTGTCTGATAGCCGGCATTCTGATTAGCGTTTACCAGCGAAGCAACCTGCTTTCCGGAAATATCGAACAGGGAAATTTTAACAAATCCGTCTTCCGGAATTTCATAATTGATCTTAGTTACGGGATTAAAAGGATTCGGATAATTCTGCGATATGCTGAATTTTATTGGGACACCAATTACAACTTCATCATTCAGCAAATAATAAATATAATTACTGTTGAAATCAATCTGCCTCAGTCTGTACAGATATATTCCTGTTTTTAAATTCCTGTCTCTGAAACGGTAATTATGAATATGATTAATATTGCCGTTCCCGTTAAGGATTCCGACAGTTGTATATTCAAGCTTCTCCGGATTAAAGTCGCTCATTTTGCTTACATCAACACGCTGAATTTCAAACCTGTCATTATTAATTTCTCCTGACGTTGACCAATCAAGAATAACCTCATTTTTTATGGTTGTGGCAACAAAATCTGTAAGCTCTACAGGAAGCGGATTGTCCGCACTTATTGTTCCGGACATATCCGGAGCATGAAATGTGCACACATAATTATAAGTGCCGGGTAAAGTAATAATATATTCAAACACAGGTATTCCGCTGTTTAAAGACTGATCCCATGCAGCTGCACCGGGCGGCAATGAAGTTCCGGGAAAAATGCCGTCACATGTGGTTGTATGTACTCTTGTGCCTATCCAGGTCCATCTTATGGTATCACCGACTGTTGCAATAACATTGGCAGGTGTAAAAACAAAGTCTGCAACAGTAATATTAATTACAACGCATTCAGCATTCCGGTAAGTCAGGGCAATAAAGATCACCAGAAACAATAATTTGAATTTTGAACTAAACTTACTATTTAATGTAGCCATTTTTATAATCTTTATATTTTAAAAATGCCGTCAGATTATTTGATTAATATCAGCTTCTTTGTTTCATTAAAAGTCTGTGAACTGTTATTTGTGAAATTCATTGTATAAAAATAAATTCCCGAATTTAAGTTGCTTCCGTTAAAGTTAACATTATAAGATCCTGAATTAAGATTTTCATTAACAAGTTTTTCAACTTCCTTTCCGAGTGCATCATATACTGTCAGGTTAACAAATCCATTATCAGGAATGTTAAAATTAATTGTTGTACTCGGATTGAACGGATTCGGATAATTCTGTGACAAGCTGAAATTTTCCGAAATGCTGTTTGAAGTACCTTGTATGGAAGAAATAATGCCGTTCCATGTTTTAGCAACTTTTATACCGTCTACAAAAGCTGTCGGTGCGTTTGCAGCAGTTCCCTGTCTTAAAGCTACTCTTCCAATACTGTTATCATTTGCAGTTCCTGTAATAGGTCCTAAGTTTGCTGTAGATGGTTCTGTAAGAGGAAGTGTAGTAGGGAAAATATAAGCAAAATACTGATCATCCGTAGTTCCTGAATTGAACAGACATTTGATAACTACCAAAATCGTTGTCCCGGTAGTATATGTATCACTTGTATAAAATATGCCGCCCGCTGCAGCTGTTGATTTACTTAGTCCGAATCTTAAACCGGAACTATCCTTAGCATAAAAGCGTGCAGTATATAAAGTTGTACTTGTTGCAGGAAGCAATGCAAAGAAATAATCTCCGGGAGTCTGCACGGCAGTTACATTCACCATAAAAGAAATGTATAGTGCTCCGGTGCTGTCGGAAGATGATAAATTTTTATATGCATCCTGGCCTGTATTTACGACCTTTGTCGTATTACCAATATTCGATAAAGGATATCCGGTAAATATGAGTCCAGGTGAAAAGACCGACAAAACATTTGTGGATCCACCACTGAATGAAACCCATCCGTGAGCACCTAAAGAATCGCCTGCCGGATAATCAAAATTTTCAGTTAAATATGTCTGAGATCTTGTAAGTTCTGAAAGGAAAAAAGTGATGAGTAAAACTGCAAATAAAATTGTAAATTTTTGTTTCATAAATGTAAATCGCTCCTTCTATTTTTAAGTTTATGTATGATAGTTTTGATGTGAAAAAGTGAAAAGAACTGTTCTATATTAATTAAAAAATTATTTATTACCAATACAATTTTTTGTTTATAAAAAATAAAATATTAAATTAAATGTATATAGATTATCTAATGGCAAATTTTACTGACAAAAAAAGTGAGGAAAATATATTCCTCACTTTTAAATTGTCAGTTCAGAATTATTCTGTTAAGGTGTCGGAGCTTTAACCTCTACAAAATTGGCAGAATTATTAAATGTTATTAAGACATCAGAAAGCGTAACAAGATTATCACCGTTCATGTCCTGATTAACATAACCTGTTAAAAAGTTGGTATTAGCATTGTAAACATTAATCACGTCAGTGATATCAACTATATTATCCTGATTCTGGTCACCATTATAGGTCGCATAAACTGAACCCATCAGCACCTGATTGTTTCCGAATGCCTGCGAAGCAGATGAAGTAAAGTTATAACTGCCATCAAGTCTTGAAAGCGCTTCTCCTCCTGATTTGCTCCACGTAGTGACTCCGTTTCTGTATATGTCCAAATTTCTGTACCTTACTACGAGATAATAATTTCCATCAGGAGCATTTCCAAAAGTGTAAGTTCCGTTTAGAGAAACGGAATCAATAACAGATTTTGAGGAATCAACTACAGGATAGGGGCTTACAGTTGAATGAAGATAAACTGCTACAGTATCTCTTCTGGTAAGCATTCCGGTACCCATATC
>CAZLOL010000007.1:0-50034 GCA_964561045.1 uncultured Ignavibacteriaceae bacterium
AATTATTGCTCATAAGAATTGTCAGAAATGATAAAAAAAGAATGATTTTTTTCATCATTTGATTTTTATTTGATTTTAAAATATGGTTAATTGATTTTTATCAAGTTATTTATAATATTTTCTATTGTCAATAAATAAAATAATTGAATGTCTAAAATTAAATATAAAGGTTGTATACAATTTTCAAATATTTGTGATGTAAAAATTTTTAAATTAAAAAATTGAATTTTAATTAATTTTGGTGTGGTAAATAATATTAAAAGATATTATTTTGCATTTTATCAGTTGCCCGGGTGGCGGAACTGGTAGACGCGCAGGACTTAAAATCCTGTTGCCTGTAAAGGCAGTATCGGTTCGATTCCGATCCCGGGCACAAAATCAAAACTTTACTGATATATTTATCAGGTTCATTTGTTATCAGATTTTCTTAATAAATTAGCGTTTGTCCTGGAATTAAATATGAATTCATTTGATTTTCAGATCATAAAAAAGACTCTTAAAAACATTTAAGAGTCTTTTTTATTTTATCTGGATTTGAAAATTGACCGAAATTATTTTAACAGGATCATTTTCTTGATATCAGTTGAAACACCATCTGTTATTTTATAATAATATATTCCCGAAGTAAGATTTGATGCATTGAATTCAACTGAATGTTGTCCTGCTTCCAGATTTGAATTTACTAAAGAAGCAACTTCTTTTCCTGCTACATTATAAATTTTTATGGTTACAAACCCGTTTACGGAAAGATTAAATCCAATAATTGTTGTAGGGTTGAAAGGATTCGGATTGTTTTGATAAAGTTTGAATTCATTCTGACCATTATTGATCATGCTCTGATCAAACTCTGTATTATTTCCCGGTTCTAAGGGAGCTGTACAGCCGTTAGAGGTCAAGAGACTTGCTCTTGTCCCGTTCAGCGCTGCACTCATTCTGCTCGACTGACCGTTAGTGAACATGAACATACATCTGTCATCAGTATAATCCATATAATTCATAAACATTTCACCGTTAGGACCATTAGTACAACTGATCTGAGGGAAAGAAGGACAACCGTAATTTTCATTTGACTGGTTCGGAGTATCTGTTACCAGATCGCTTCCGCTGCAGCTTGTTCCATCATCACCCCAGATATGTCTTAAATTAAGCCAGTGACCGACTTCGTGTGTAGCTGTTCTCCCTTTATCAAAAGGATAAACTACTGTTCCGGTATTTCCGAAATATTTATATCCTATTACGACACCGTCAGTTGCAGCTGCTCCTCCCGGAAACTGTGCATATCCAAGTATTCCATTGCTTAAATTACAAACCCATAAATTCAAATATCTATTTCTGTCCCAGGGATCTTTTCCTCCCCGGCTTGTTTTTTTTACATAATCATTTGTTGAAAATGATGATTTCGACGTAGCTGTTCTTGTTATACCTGTAGTAGTAGCACCGTTAGGATCACGTGTAGCCAGACAAAAATTGATCTGACAATTAGCCACACTTGATTGAAAAACAGAAGGAACACCTGAAACATCTGAGTTTAATTTCTGAAAATCCTGATTCAGAATATTTATCTGTGACTGGATCTGAGCAGTTGAAATATTCTGAGCTGAAGTTTTATAAACCACATGCACCACAACAGGAATATTAATAATCATTCTTTCTGACTGCGGATGATTTTTAATATAATCCTGTATCTGATCTTCAATTTCAATGAGCCTTTTTTCGTAATCCGGATCTTCTGCTCTTAATCTGTCATAAACTTCCATTGTCGAGCAGTTTCTGGTTGAAGGCGCTGCTGAATTATCTTCCTCCTGTGAAAAAACTGCTAAGGGAACAAGCAGAAATAAAATGTAAAATAAATTTTTCATTTTTTTTTATTTAAGGGTTTGAAAAAATTTTTACAAAGTAAGTGACTTCATTTTAAAAGTCAATTGTTTAGAAGTGACATATCTTAAATTCATCTGAATTCAAAGTTTATCAGTAAATCTTAGTAAAGTTGAATTGGAAATGAAGCTAAATATCCTAAACAGAAATAATAGGAAGTGCAATTTGAGTTAGATCTTAACAAAAATAATTTCTTAAGAAATTAATGCAAAATCATTTTTTAAGAAAGATATTATGCGGCTTCTTATATCTGAAAGGAATAATTTAGTTATAGGAATGGTTATCCGGTGTTTGCTTTTAATTTCTTTTCACGGATTTGT
Source organism: uncultured Ignavibacteriaceae bacterium (assembly GCA_964561045.1). GTDB lineage: Bacteria > Bacteroidota > Ignavibacteria > Tepidaquicellales > Tepidaquicellaceae > JAGPCH01. Next base: position 2,196 of record CAZLOL010000007.1, read on the forward strand.
ATTCTTTATTTACATCTACAAAGTTTGAATAAGGACTGTTCCAGCTTCTGTAAAAAACTTCACTGAGCATTGAATTTACTTTTTGATTTTCAATTATTAGTGTTGCATTTCTGCAATTGTAAAAATATCCCCATTCCCAGTTGGATGTGCTAATCCATGAAATATTATTATCTGCCGTAAAGTATTTACAATGCTCCACTCGTGAGTAAGGAATAAATCCCCCGCTGTATTCAGGTATAGAACTAAATTTGATCTCAATGTTTTTAACTTTTGATAGTTCTTTAATGAAATCCGTAGCAGGATCTCTGATCGCCCAGTCTGCGAATATTATCTTTATCTTAACATTCCTTGAAGCAGCATTCCTTAAAGCAATATCTATATGATCATAATAATTCTTTTCATTCTTCGCTTTAGAAGAATATGAATACATCTGTATTAAGAGACTGTCATCAGCAATATTTATCCACTTTAAAAGTTCTTCTTCCTCAGAACTAAGCCCGGGAAGATTAATTTCAGGCGGACTGAATGCCGGGTACAAAACTATCTTACCGAAACTCTCTGAATTCAGTGAAAGCGGATTAAGAGCATTAACATAAATCTTAGGAGTGTAATTTGAAAATCCGGATTTTCCTTGTGTACAGAGTCCCCAGTCCCTTTCAAAAACATCAAGGAAGGTTGACGCCAGTTCTTTATTTTTTACTCTTATACCAATTTCATGAATGTGCTTAAGCGCCCGCCAGTCCATATTCTGACTTCCGAGAAATAAATTTTCATTATCAACAATAAAATATTTGGCATGCATTACTCCGCCGGCTAAGTTTCCCATAGGAATTTTCCTTATTGTTATATTCTCAATTCCGCTGAGTTCATCGATCGATTTGTCATTGTTACTGTAGAAGGTTGAATCAACAATTATTCTTATCTGAACTCCCCTCTTTGCGGCAACTTTAAAAGCATTCATTACTTCTTCAAGAGGTTCTCCCTTCTCGTCTGCAAAATAGAAAGTTTCAATATCAATATTTTCTTCTGCATTATTTATCATTTTAAGCCAGACATCTGATGTTCGGGATAGAGAAGACTGTTCAAGGATAGTTTCAACAGGAACACTTTCGACAAGTTCAAAATCATCTTCTAAAACCTGGGAAGATAACCTGCCCGAAAAGAATAATATAATTATAAGAAAATAAACCGGTAAGAATCTTTTCAGCATTATAGATTTATATTTATTGAATATTAAAGGAATATTTTCTTAAAAGAAATGACTCACTAATTTTTCCAGCTGATCTGATTTCATGACATCGTTTTTCTTTTTATAAATTTCGACAAGATTCCTTATCATTCTTAAGATAATTTCCTTATCGGTTGATTTTTTAAGATAAGGTATATTATCAAAATCATTCTTTGTCATGCCTATATTTTTAATGAATTCTTCGGCTTCTTTTATTGAAATTATTACACCTTTATTAAAAGGGTCAATGAAAAATTCCTCATCAGCATCAGAGTATTTAAGTATAAAATGCCCGGGAAGACTAATACCGGAAACGGGAAGTTTAAGTCTCTTAGAAATAAGAAGATAAATTACTGAAAGAGAGATCGGAATTCCAAGCTTTGTTTCCATAACCCGGTTAATATAACTGTTATCAGGTTCATAATAGTTTTCAGCATTTCCTGTAAATCCTTTTTCGAAGAAGAGGTAATTGTTTATAGTATTCAATATCTCAAGAGTCTCAAGTTTTTTTGAGTTCAGATTAACTTTTAACAATGCCGATTCAATTTCCATTGCCATTGTATCAAGCTCATTTTTATAATCTTTCATTTGTACTCCGGGATATCCAAAAGAAGCCAGAAGAAAAACTGATTCTTCCAGAAGATCATTTTCATTTCTTAAAGTCAGTCTGCTGAATTTTTCATTCAGCTCTTCGAAATTTAATATAGAAATGATCTCGTTTGCTCTTTTTTTAATAAGATAATTCTCATCATTAAGATATTTCTTTAAGAACCCGGTGGAATTAATTCCGTGCGATAGAAATCTGTCTTTTATGCTTGTATAAACATATTCATCTTCATCATCAAGAAGTTTAATCAGATAACCAAATTCATTTGTGTCTGTTTCAGTAATTTCGTTTTGTTCGAACAATTTTTTTTCTCCTGTTTTTATTTAACTTCATTTTGAACATAACAGATGTTAATAAAACTCCGTTATAAAATATGACCTATGAATTTTGTTTTGCTCAATTTAAGATTTTATTTTAATTGAATAAATATTCTTCGAAGGTATCCTGCTAAGGAAGATTAATCCGGTTATGAAAAAAACTGAAAGCACAAGAGAGCTGATTCTCATGTTACCAGTAATTTGATTTATCAGACCATAGAAAAATGTTCCTATTACAATAGATACTTTTTCGGAAACATCATAGAAGCTGAAATAAGATGCATGATCGGTTGTATCGCCGGGTATAATCTTGGCATAGGTAGATCTGGAGAGAGCCTGAATTCCTCCCATAGTCAATCCAACCAGTCCCGCGACAAAAATAAACTCCGCAGCCGACGTAATAAAATATGCAAGCACTGAAACTGTTATCCAGAAACAGATTGAGATCATAAGCGAATATATATTTCCTATTTTCCCTGATAAGAATGAAAACATATATGAGCCTGCAACTGCAACTATCTGCAGGACAAGTATAGTTGCGATCAGGAGCTCACTCGAAAGCCCAAGCTCTTTATCGCCGAATATTGTTGCCAGATATAGCACCGTCTGCACGCCCATATTATAAAAAAAGAATGCAAGCAGAAATGTCTTTAACAGTTTTTGTTTCTTCAGTTCTTTTAAAACTATACCTAATTCTTTGAAACCGTTTAGGAAATAATCACCTTCAGGTTTTTTATTGTAAATATCAGACGGCAAATAATGAAAAGTATATGCGGAAAATCCAAACCACCATAGACCCACAGTAAGAAATGAAATGCGTGTTGCTGTTCCTGCCGAATCTATTCCATAAAATCCCGGAAACAGTATCATGGATAAATTAAAGATCAAAAGAATAACACTTCCCGTATAACCCAAAGCAAAACCTCTGGCGCTTATGCTGTCAAATTTATCTTCCGTAGCTATCTCAGGCAAATATGCATTATAAAATACTATACTGCCGCTGAAGCCAATACTGGCAAGAATGAACATTATAACGGAAAACTCCAGTGTGTTTTCCGTAAAAAAAAATAATGCAGAACAGGAAACCGCACCCAGGTAGCAGAAGAAACGCATAAATAATTTTTTGCTTCCTGAAAAGTCAGCTATGGATGAGAGAACAGGGCTTAACAGCGCAATCAGCAGGAATGAAAATGAAAGTGAATATGAATACAGAACCGAGTTTATAATTTCAAACCCGAAAAAATTTACAGTATCATTTATTATAAGTCCGTTGGGATCTTTTGAAGTGGTAATATTCTGAAAATATATAGGGAAGATCGCAGATGTGATTACAAGAGAATATACGGAATTAGACCAGTCATATATGCACCAGGCATTTATTATTTTTTTGCTGTTCTTTTGAAATACCATTCAGATAAGAATGAGTTCGGTTTTGGTAAATTTTAAGGAACTAAATCTTTTATCCTGCTGAATCTTTTGCTTTTTCAGTTTTCGGTTCTGATTTAACTTTCTTTCTAAGATTTAGCAGACCTCTTCCGGTTTTATTTAATTTTTTGTCTCTTTTCAGCTCATCGAGAACTGCGTCAAGAATACCATTGACAAATTTACCGCTGTTCCTGGTACAATATTCCTTTGAAATATCTATAGCTTCGTTTATCGATACTTTCGGAGGTATATCCGGAAAATAAAGAAGCTCGGCCACACCCATTCTTAAAACTATCTTATCTACAAAAGCCATTCTCTCAATTTCCCAGTTTACGACTTTATCCAGAATGTATGAATCAAGAAGTTTTTCGTTTTTAAGAACAAGATCGATCAGATTGTTTGCGAACTCTATATTCTCTTCTTCTTTTATTTCAGAGAGCTGGTCTGCTTTGACTTTTTTTATTGGATCCTGAGACATTTCATGAGCATATAAAGTTTGCATTACTTTAATCCTCACTTCTCTCCTCTTTAACTGTGACATTTATATTTTCTTTTTCTCTTTCTTAAAGCTAATCAATTATAAATTAATTTAATATTCTAATATTAAAAAATTCAAAACTATTTTTTTTTACTCCAGTAATTTTTCATAAGATCTGATACCCAGTCAGGCTGTTTGATTTTTTCTTCAGGGAGAAACTCTTTAAAGACCGGTTTAATATCTATTACCGGCGTTCCGTCCACTGCATCAAGTCCTTCAACTGTGAGTTTATTTTTTTCAGCTTTTATCAGTTTTACAATTGCAGTGCCAAGCAGATTAGGTCTTGCTTTCTTTCTCTGTGAAAATATACCTACTTTCGGATATTTAGAATTTCCTCTTGGATGAGAAGATGATATTTCAATTTTTGTCAGATCTGCTAAATGGAAATAAAAAATGATCTCAAGATGCGAGAACTCTTCTATTCCTTTAATACTCTGTTCTGCAATTTTATTGCTTATTATAATTTCTGATATCTGACCACCCCAGTAATCATCTTCTAATTTGTTTCTGCTGCTTTTTACATAAGCAATTGGTTCAATGGTGTACATATAGAATGACTTTTATTATATCTTTTTAACGGAATAATATGAATGATTGATTCATATTTTTTCTTTTTAGTCTAAGTAAAAAAATCTTACCCGCAGTATTTCATTTTGAACTAAAATTTAAGACTTATTCATCAAAATCAGGATTTCTTTAATTCGTTAATTTGCTTTGAAAGCTCAAATGTTTCAAGAATAAGATCCGGATTCTTTTTAATTTCATTTCTTTTTTCTTCCAGTTCCCTGAGCTTTATTTTCTTAATGACATCTTTTGCATATTTTAAATTGTATTCCAGTTTTATGGTGGCGTTCAGCAAATTGTCGGAAGCAGTGCTGCTTAAGTAACTGATTTCATGCCTCGGAAGTGCTGCAGTAGTGATTAATACTTTTGCTTCCTCATTTTCAAGGTCATTCAGAGCTTTTGATAATTCAATTTTCCCGTTGTTAATGTATTCATCCAGAAAATATTCTATTACTGATAGAATCGTGCCGTTCTTAACGTAGCTTGTCTCGAGATTATTCTCAAGATAATTCACGGCTTCTTCATCCCCGTTTATGAATAAGCTAACAAGATCAAGCTCTTCAGGAGAAATACGATTCCTGTCATTGTTGTCTTTCCGGCTTTTAGTTTCCGGAAGGATAACCGAAGACTTCGGAAAAGCCCTGACCTTATTTTCCTTTACTGATTTTTCCAGTTCATCCCTGAGATCCGATTCATATATAGAATAAATCATAGAAATTTCCTTAATATAAAAAGCTCTCTTTATCTTATCCGGGATTTTTCCTATATAATTTATTACTTCCTTTACAAATTCTGTTTTATCATCTGCGCTTTCCAGTTTATTTTCCTTTTTATAAAGATCCGAGATAAAACTTATGAGTGATTTTCTTGAGGAAATATATTTTTCAAATTCTTCTTTTCCGTACTTGTTCAGAAAGCTGTCAGGATCTTCCCCTTCGGGAAGTGTTATAACACTCAGATCCAGTCCCGCTTCAAGAATTAATTCAATACCCCTTTTTGCGGCTTTGATGCCTGCATAATCTGAATCAAACAATATGTAAATATTTTTTGTATATCTGGATATAAGCTTTACCTGATCTTCGGTAAGGGCAGTTCCGCTAGAAGCGACAACATTCTCAAATCCGGATTTACTGAGCGAGATCAGATCCATATAGCCTTCTACGAGTATTACATAGTCAAAATACCTGATCTTTTCCTTTGCAAAATTTAGTCCGTACAAAATCCTGCTCTTGCTGTAAATCCTTGACTCGGGGGAGTTGATGTATTTTCCACCGGGATCTTCCTCATACAATTTCCTTCCTCCGAACCCGACAACCTTATCATTTTCATTAAATATTGGAAACATGAGTCTTCCTCTGAATCTGTCATAATAATTATTCTCATCACCGTCTTTCTTAATAAGTAGACCTGCTTTTTCAATTTCATCCTTTGTGAAAATATTTTCTTCAAGAAAGTAATGAAGCAGTCCGTCCCAGCTTTTGAGAGAATAACCAATGCCGAATTTCTCTGTTAATTTAGAATCAATGTTTCTTGTTCCGAGATAGTTATAAATAAAATCTTTTTCGCTGCCTGTCAAATTCTGCAGGTTCCTGTAGAAATATTTTGCAGCAGCTTTGTTTATTTCATAAAGTCTGGAGAGTTCATTTGAAAGATCCGGATCTCTTGAATTTATGCGAAGCTCTATGCCCGCCCGCAAAGCAAGCTTCTGAACGGCATCCATGAATGTGATCTTTTCAAAATTCTGAACGAATGAAAATACATTTCCGCTCGCCTTGCATGAAAAACAATGATACACCTGCTTCTGCTGTGAAATATGCAAAGAAGGATTCTTATCGGGGTGAAAAGGACAGATTGCGAGAAATGACTTACCGCGCTTTTTTACCTGCACATATCCTGAAATAACATCTATGATATCATTTGCCTGCGCGATCTCATCAAATTTTTCCTGCGGGATTTTCATATATGCAAAATAAATAATCTCAAATTAATATTCTTAGAAGATTTTTATAATTAAAATATTTTAAGTATCAGTATCAGGAAACGGGAAGCGGAAATTTTCAGCTTTAAAATTTATTTTGAAATGAACCTTTATGCAAACCTGAAACTTAACTGCTGAAAAATTTTAAAACGTAACCTGCATTTTATTGTCTCCGTTCTTATCCATTTTCCATATTCTCCCATTACCCGGGCTGCGGTTTGTATAGACTATTTTCTTATTTGCAAAAGAGAAATCGGGAGAATATCCCTGTTCTGAAGTCAGTTTTAAAATATTATTACCGTCTGTGTCCATCGAATAAATATAAACACTACCGGTGCTGTCTGCTGAACAGAATATAAAACGATCTCCTGCAAAAACAGGATACATGTTTACTAAATGTTCAGATCCGTTCAATACTGTAATTGCCTGTTTTGTGTTACCGGTTAAAAAATATCTTACAAGCGTGTCACCGTTTTGTGATCCGCTGATATCTTTTGCTGGTTTAAAATAGATCAGCGAACTGCTACCGCTTATCCATTCAGGATAATTACCATTCTCATCTATGAGTCTTTTTTGTGTTCCTTCAGAATTCATTAGCATTATTCTGTAATCAACTGAATTCATACTGTTACTGTAAGCAATTAGTCCGGAATCAATGCTCCATTTCGGGTATAAATTTTTTCCGTCTGTTGTAAGCTGAATCAAACTATCACTGTCTGTTTTCAGTTTATAAATATTATTAAATTGTGAATATACTATCCATTGATCATCGGGAGACCAGCAGGGAGACCTTGCAAAATCACTGACAATAAGACGTTCATTAGTTCCAACTGAGTTAATTATATATATCCCTGTGTATTTATTATCAATATCAGAATGAATATATGCGATCCTCCCTGCATCAGATGACCATGAAGGTTCAAAATCAACCTGCGTGTATCCGGCAACAGGCGGAACTGAAGGATCTGTTGTATTATCCGTACAACTTTCTAATAGCAATACAAATATAAAATTAATGAGGATGATTATTAAAATGCTTATTGGGCGTTTCATGAATAGTTAGATGTTAATAGTTAATAGTAAATTATATCTAAAATTGTTTACTAACAAATAAGAAAATGCAGTACATCATTTATTCTAACTATTTGTTAATTCAAAGCAGCAGATAGTAACTTATAGTACATTTAAATAGTACATAAAAAAAATTATCTCAATAAACTCAAATAAACAAACCCACGCTTTACATTTTCACTCTCAACTTACTTTATAAATTGAAAATACAATTTAATAAAAGTATATTTAGCAACATTATGGAGTTAGAGAAGAATTTATTGGTTGTAAAATCCAGGATACGGGAAGTTTGCAGCAGGGTTGACAGAGACCCGGATGAAATAAAAATTGTAGCCGTTAGTAAGACATTTCCTTTCTCAAGAATAATTGAATTAAACTCGGCAGGACAGGAAGATTTCGGTGAAAACAGGATCAGGGAATTACGGGAAAAATATTACAATATATCTTTTCAGTATTCCGGGAAAATAAACTGGCATTTTGTAGGACATCTTCAGAGTAATAAGGTAAAAGATATAATCGCTTTTATAAGTCTTATTCATTCAGTTGATTCATTCAGTCTTGCTGAAGAGATTGAAATAAATGCAAAAAAGATAAAGCGAACAATTGACATCCTTATACAGGTAAACACAAGTAAAGAGCCTCAGAAATACGGAGCAACTGTTGAAGAGACTGTTAGTCTGTGCAAACAGATATCATTGCTTGAAAATGTGCGTATAAAAGGTCTTATGACAATGGCAAAATTAACTGAAGATAAAGACTTGATAAGACAAAGCTTCAGGACTTTAAAATCACTTTATGATGAGCTCAAACCGGACATGAAGGATTTTGAATATCTGTCTATGGGAATGACCAATGATTATGATATTGCAATAGAGGAAGGATCCACTATGCTGAGAATCGGCAGCGCTATTTTCGGAGAACGAAATCAGGTAGTTTAATGCAATAATAATAACCACTTTATGAGTATAATTTCACCTAAAGATATTAAGAAAACAGACTTCAAAAAAATTTTCAGAGGATATGATCCCATCGAAGTGGATGCATTTCTTGAAACTGTCAGCATACGTTATGAAAGGATTTTTGAAGAAAATCATAGTCTGAATGATAAATTAAAAGTACTTACAGCTGACATTGATGTTTATAAGGAAAATGAATCAACACTTCAGAAAGCCATTGTAAAAGCGCAGGACCTTGCAGAAGAGATTCTCGGAAACGCAAAGAAGCGTGCTGAAAATATAGTGAGGGAATCCGAACTGAATGCTCAGAAGATATTGCAGGATAATGAACGGGATATAATGGGCAAGAAGCAGGAACTGGAAGAATTAAAACTCCGCAACGACAAACTTGTGGAAGATGTCAAATTGTTTTTCATGGAAAAACTTAACGAGATGGATGAGTTTATAAAATCAAGGAACATTTATAAAATGGAGCTTGCAAAGAATGAGAGTTATGAACAAATTAATGAAACCGAAGCCGAACAGGATGTAAAGCTGAAAAAGATCTCCATTAACACCGCTACTTCTAACTTTTCAGAGTAATACTCAATTTCCCGGATGACAGGCAATCATAATGAAGCAACAGATTTTTTAAGAATACGTCATACTGATGATTTTCCCATCGGGATAATTCTTGGAACAGGACTGGGAGGCCTAGTAAAAGATATTGAGATAGTTTCCGAAATTGATTATTCGGAAATACCTCATTTTCCGGTCTCAACAGTCGAATCTCATTCAGGTAAATTAATATTCGGAAAACTCTCGGGAAAAAATATCGTTGCAATGCAGGGAAGATTCCATTTTTATGAAGGATATTCAATGGATGAAGTTACTTTTCCTGTTCATGTATTATACTCACTTGGAGTAAAAAATTTAATTGTCTCAAATGCCTGCGGAGCTCTGAATCCTAAATTCAGAAGAACAGATCTGATGATAATTACATCCCATATAAATTTATTATTTGACACACCTTTAAAAAATAAGAAATTAGAATACAATAACGGAAGCAGTATATATTCAAAGAAATTAATAAGTCTTGCTGAAGAAACCGCGCTTGAGAATGAAATAGAAATTCAGAAAGGAACTTATGCACCGGTACAGGGACCGAATCTTGAAACAGCTGCCGAATACAGAATGATTAGAAAATTCGGAGGAGATACAGTCGGCATGTCAACCATCCCTGAAGCTCTGATCGCAGCTAATCTCGGAATAGATGTGCTTGGACTTTCTATAATTACAGATGAAGGATTTCCCGATACGCTCAGAGTCGCACTGCTTCCGCATATACTTGAAGCTGCCGGCATTGCCGAACCAAGACTTACTTTGCTGATAAGGAAGCTTGTTGAAAATATTGCCGGATGATTAGTAGTTTGAATTTTGCTGATTGCATTAATTGATTTTAATTTTTCGCTTTGCATGATTTTGTTCAGTTTGTTCATATTGTTGTACATTATGTTTTAGTTTAACATTTTTAAATTCTTCTATTCATTCAATTATATTTTCTGCGGTTGTATTAATTAATGCATTTAACAAAACATACACAATTAAATAATTAACAAGCAATGGGTGATCAATTAGAAAAAATAATTCAGTCTTCCGGATATATCAGAAACAAATTTCCGAAAAATTTCAAACCTGAGTCTGGTTTGATCATTGAAAAGGATCTTGATGTGCTAAAAGATTTTAAGATAATTTTCGAGATCGGTTTTGCGGATGTTCCGGAGTTTGAGCTTAACAGCAGAAATAATTTCAATAAGATCTTATTTGCAAGGATCAAAGGTCACGATGTCATAGTTTATAACGGAAGGTCTCATTTTCATGACGGAGTACCGATGAGAAATATCGGACATCTTGTTTATGTGCTGAAATATACCGGAATAAAAAAGATCATTTCCATAGATGAAGTCGGGCATCTGAATCCGAGATTCAGATGCGGTGATCTTGCACTGATATATGACCATATAAATCTGATGGGTGATAATCCCCTCATCGGAAAAAATGAAAATGAACTTGGTGTAAGATTCCCTGATATGAGCAATGCTTATGATAAAGAGATGCACCGGAAGATCTACGAAGTGATGCAGGATGAAAAGATCACAATAAATGATGCCGTTTATCTCGGGATAACCGGTCCGGAAAGTGAAACTGATGCTGAAGCAAGATTTTACAGGGATACAGGCGCTGATGTTCTTGGTTATTCCGTTGTACCCGAAAACATAGCCGCCGTACATTGCGGAATAAAGTTCGCTGCTATTGGTCTGATAACAAGAAATCTTGTGGCAGATATAATGGCAGAGGATGAAAGAAGTGAAAAGCAAAAAATAAAGGAGCAAAAGGAATTTCTGAAGAAATCAGAGAAAAAACTCGAAAGCTTATTAAAAAATATTTTTAAGAAAATTTGAATGTGAGAGAAAAAATCGCAGTATTATATTTCTTTATATTAGCATTGTCTTCAGCATTCTTAACAAGCTGTTCGGAAGATAACAATAATAATGTAATTACACCTGTTCCGGTAGACAGTTCAGATTTCAGATACCCATTCACCGACGGATGCATCTGGAATTATAATATTACAACAACTGCTTCGGATATACAGCCTGATTCGATACTTCATTATTTCACAGCCTATCCTATTATCTCCGGCAATGTTATTATCTTATATGATACAGTGATAAATTCTGTTTTAACCAAATGTTTTCTCGATGAGTTTTCAACCAACGGAATTTCTTATTCGAACAGATATTACTACATTAATAATGATACTTCCCTGATACTTTATGCACAAAGACAGGGGTTGGGACACGGATTATTGCCTCTTAAAAAAATAAGAAATCATATATCAAATGCAGATCATGATAATTTGAATAATATAAATAACAATGAACTGAAGATTAATGGAGATATCTTATACTCGACTTTAAAATATCCAATGACAACGGGTAAACAATGGACCAATGAATATTCCATAGGAAATATATTTAAAAAATATCTGGGATTTGAAAATATAAACGGTCCGAATGGCATCATAAGCTGCATGAAAGAGCAGAATATATACAGTTATTTTCCGGGTACATTCTATGATTATTATTCCAAACACGGATTAATGAAAACGTATTCTTTTTTAAATGATATTACGCATACGACTGTTGTCAGTCCTGATGGTGACGGGACTTTTGATTCCACAACGGAAGCTGTAATTACAAGTTATTTTATTCCTTCTATTAAATAATTTAAAAAGTAATTTATATTTTATATTAAATTCTTTAGCTTTAGGTAAAATAAAAATAAATAGGTAATTAAATTAAATACTGCAATTGAGAAAGCAGTTGAAGTAGGACATATAGCTTGAATAAACGAATTTTCTTTGTTAACTCGCAGGAAGATCAATTCAGGAAGTGAAAGAGAATTTTAACGAAGCACTTCTATAAGTAATAGAAGTAAATAGAGAGCTGACACAGAATCGTTTAATAAGAAAATATGTATTCAAAGTAACCTTATATTTTATTTTTGGAAATTCCTGATTTTATTAAAATAAATTTTTTAAATATTCTATCTTATATGTCCTCACGAATCAACATTCCGAAAATGTACAAGCTCTTCATCGGAGGTAAGTTCACCAGAACTGAATCCGAGAGATATCTTGATGCAATAAATCCTAAGACAAAGGAAAAGATATGCAATATCTCAAGAGCTTCAAGAAAAGACCTCAGAAATTCAGTTGTTGCTGCCAGAGCCGGATTCAATGACTGGAGCGGCAAGACTGCATATGAACGAGGTCAGATAATGTACAGATTAGCTGAGATGCTTGAAAGCAGGAAGGAACAGTTTGCAGATGAAATTTATATTTCTACAAAGCAGACCAAGGCAGAATGTTTAAAGGAAGTTCATAAGTCAATCGACAGGATAATTTATTACGCGGGATTTTGTGATAAATGGATGCAGCTCGTCGGTACAGTCAATCCGGTACAGGCGGGATATTTTAATTTTTCTGTTCCGGAACCGACTGGAATAGTCGGAGTTATTTTACCGGATACATTAAGTTTTCTTCCGCTGATATCGAGAGTCGCTGTAACTTTAACCACTGGCAATTCGTGTATAATTATCGCAAATGAGAATTCACCTCTTCCGGCTTTATCTTTTGCAGAAGTCATTGCAACAAGTGATTTTCCGGGAGGTGTAATAAATATTTTAACAGGACAGAAAAAAGAATTAGTTTCTCATATGGCAGGACATTATGATGTTAATGCAATTGATTACTGTGGAGATAATCCCGAATTGAAAAAAAGCATTATGGAACTGTGTGCGAATAATGTTAAGAGATTTCATTCACTGCCTAAGGAATGGAACTGGTATTCAGATGAAATGAATGAAAACTTGAGCGGGATAGAAAAATTTACAGAGATAAAAACGGTGTGGCACACGATGGGAAGCTGACAATTTCAAATTTAAAATTTCAAATGACAAATTTCAAATGTTAAATCCTAATACATAATACCTAATACTTTATACCAATTGTCAAACACTTTAAAACTAATATTAAGTATTGTCATTTGTCAGGCAGCCGGATTGATTGGAACGGTATTCACAATGGATTCCATACCGACGTGGTATGCAGCATTGAATAAACCTGCCTTAAATCCACCAAACTGGATATTCGGACCTGTATGGACTGTATTGTATCTTATGATGGGAATTTCCCTGTTTATTATCTGGAAAGAAGGTCTGAAGAATAAAATAATAAAGTCGGCATTTATTATTTTTATGATTCAGCTTATTTTAAATACGATATGGTCAATAGTATTTTTCGGTATGCAATCTCCTGCCGGAGGACTATTGATCATTATTTTGCTGTGGATTATGATATTGGTTACAATACTAAAATTCATGAAGATCTCCCGTGTTGCGGGGATTCTTTTAATTCCTTATCTGTTATGGGTATCGTTCGCAACTTATTTAAACTATTCAATTTTTAAACTAAACTGATTCAAATATTTCATGCAAAAGATCTTTAGAATAAATTATTTTTTAATGACATATCTGCTATTACTTATATTAACGGCAGGTATTTTAAAAGGGAAAGATAATCCGGCATTCAGGTCCGCCAATGATACGGATATAGATAAGGAAAAACTTTTCTTTGAAACAAGCGAGACAGAATCAAGCGATCAGCTTATTATTGACCATGTGCTTGAACAGTTTCCTATTATATCCGAAATTGATCTGAATAAGATATTAATGTCAAAAACAATTACTGCAATAAGTAACACATCTAATGACAGTTCATTAAATTCTGCTTCAGGAAATTCATTCAGGGTATCTTTTGAAATTCCGAAAAATTTTCTCGTTGATACTGCAAAAATATTATGGGCTCTTAATCTGCCGAGCTTTGAATCTAAGATTTTTCAGCTGTATGATGGAAAAGAGATATATATAGATACATGGCCGAATGTGGTCGGTACAATTAAGACCAAAACATATACCGGAAATTTTCAGGCATACCGGGTAAGGAACTGGCCGTTTTATAAAGATCCTGAACCAAGCAAAGCAAGCCTTCCACCCACTCCTCCCGGACCCGGAAATCCTCTGGGATTATTTGTAGTGCATTATGACCAGAATTCGCTGAGATATTTCCACGGAACAAACAAGAATGGATTGCTTTCGAGCAAGATGAGAAATCTTTCACACGGATGTGTCAGAAATGACAATGATAATATTGCAAAGATGAAAGAGTTCATTATTAAAAGAGTTGTAAAATCCAAAGATCTTTCCGGCTGGCTTGGAAGTAAAAAGACACTTATATATGATTTCGAAGAGATTGATAAATTTCCGGTTAAAATAACTTATAATACATTTGAAATGGATAAGGATCAATCCGGGAATTATATCATCTTATTCAAGGATATTTATAATTATTCAAATCCAAACAACATAGATGAGGAATGGAATGATACGGGACTTATAGCATTAACAAATAAGGAAAACCTGAAAGCAGAATACATAAAGAAATTCGGGAAAGATATTCAGGAAGATGCATTGGATCTAATCATTGATTACCTGATAAATAACGGAAAAGAATATGAAAAATATTATGTGGAAGATCTTAAAACGAAATTTTTACTGAAGAATTAGAAACTCTCATCGCGCCATCTTTGGATTTTCCACACGTCTTCAGAAGAATTTCTGAAAAGATTCATATCCACAAATCCATTAAGTCTTGTGATATCATTAGGATTAAATGTGATAGTAAGATTAAAGCTTCGCTTTACATTCTGTACAAGGGAATCACCGCCCTGAAAGACAATATTGTTCCAGATAATTTCCAGCTTTTGAGCACTGAGAAATAATCCGTTAGTAGTCCTCATTTCTGTCGGCCTGTCCCACGAAACATCAAATCCCGATTCGTAATCCCTGTAAATAAAAATAAAATCTTCACTTATAAGATTACCATAAACCGTTGTATCTTTGAAAGTGTAAGCATATTTAAAATTCTGAAATAAACCTTCTACCGTTTTTTGATCAGTTAAAATGGAACTGGGAGTACTAAGATCAAGACCGGGGGAAAAAATATTGTCGCAGGATGTAACAATCACCAATGAACAATGAACAATAAGCAATAAAAATATTTTAAGCGATGATTTTTTTTTTTTATTATTCAATCTTTCAACTTTTAACTTTCAACTTATAACTAATTCACAAAATTCGCTTTAAGGAAACTCCAGGTTGTATCATTATTTTCATTAATAAAATCATACCATGAATGTACAGACCATAATCCCCTGGTATCAGTGCCCATTATGAATCTCAGTTTACCTTTTACTTCTTTCGGGACGTTTCCTCTGTTGTGATTAAAGACAAGTATATAATCCATATCAGCTACAGCTGAATCAATTGCAGTATTTACAGTAAGATTGTCCGGGAAAAGATTTGAAGCCGAATTCGGATCTGTAGAAGTGATCAGATTGCTGAAAAAGATCCTCTCATTATATAAGCTCCAGTTCAGGAATACAGGATATGATGCCTGAGACACAGCATCAGGGAAATAAGAGAATCTTCTCAGACTGAAATTTGAATCAACAAAGCATCTCATATAATTATCCAGGTTTTTTTCTGCTATTGCAAAATTAATATTTGTCATAACTATATAAGGAGATGTAGGAGGTGTGTAAGTTGATCGTGACTCCGTCGGAGGTTCAACGCTTCGTGAATCGAATAATCCGCAGCTTCCTGAGAACAATACCGATAACATCAATATTAAGTTAAGTTTTTTTTGCAATGATAATCAACCGTTGAGATTTGGTTTTATGAAATTTATTTCCGAAGTAATCCCCGAATAGATTCCGGATCTCAAGACCGTAACCTTCAAATGCTTTTTTAAATTCAATCAGAGAATAAAGCCGCAGGGTTTCGTTAAATTCTAATATCTTATCTCCTTCACTGATCGTAATGATTTTTTTCACAAACCCGTCTTCTATTTTTCTCCTTTGTATAACTGAAGTGTTTCCGTGTTTCTGCTTTGTAATTGAAATCAGATTATCCTCAAGATATCTCTTATTAAGAAAATCAAAAACAAAATATCCTCCGGATTTCAGTGAATCCGAAACGTTCCTGATCACCCTGAAATTTTCCTCATCATTATCAAAATATCCGAAGCTTGTAAATATGTTCACGGCTATATCAAAGGAATTATTGAAATTAAAATCTCTCATATCTTTTATGAGAAATTTTACTTTGAGATCTTTTTCTTTTGATTCTTTTAATCCTTTCTTTGCCTCACTGATCAGAAATTTCGAAAGATCAAAACCTGTGACATCAAATCCTCTTCTTGCAAGCTCAAGCGAATGTCTCCCGGATCCGCAGGCTATATCCAGCACCGAAGAACTCGTATTTACAGGAATGCTTCTCTGAAGAAGATTTATTATCCATCTTGCATCTTCTTCATCCCTGTGCTGATATAACTCGAGGTAGAATTTACTGGAAAACCATTTTTCAAACCACATATTCAATTTCAAATTACAAAAATAATAATGTTACTAGTTACGAGTTACGAGTTACGAGTTACGAGTTACAAGTTACGAGTTACGAAAAATTAAAATATTTAAATATTTTAAATCAAAACAGAATAAATTCCAATTTCGAAATTCCAAATCCCAAATATTAAATAACGACTCTCCCTTCGAGAGCTTTTGCAAGCGTCACTTCATCTGCAAATTCCAGATCTGAACCAATTGGAATTCCCCTGGCAATTCTTGTTATCTTTATGTTCAATGGTTTAATAAGTCTGGAGAGATACAGAATAGTAGTTTCGCCTTCTACGGTAGGGTTCAAAGCGAGTATAAGTTCATCAACCGCATTTCCGCTTTCATTACTTAGTCTTATCAGTAATTCCCTTATACGGATATCATTTGGACCTATTCCATCAAGAGGAGAAATTATCCCGTGGAGGACATGATATTTTCCTCTGAACTCGTTTGTCTTTTCTATGGCAAATACATCCTGCGGTTCTTCAACTACACAAATCAATCGGTCAGTTCTTTTATCTGAATTGCATATCCTGCAGATTTCATTCTCCGTTATATTGCAGCAGACGCTGCAGAAGCGAAGCTTATCTTTTGTTTCGATCAGTGCCCTGGAAAACTTTTCGACTTCATCCCGTGACTGTCTTGTTATGTACATTGCAAGTCTCTGCGCAGTTTTTCTTCCGATCTGTGGAAGTTTAGAGAACTCTTCTATCAGATTATCCAAGGCATCCGAAGTATTATTCATCAATTATTATAGTTTAAAAATTCGGGAGTTTCAAACCTGGTATATTCGGCATCATACCTGAAGTGGCTTTTGACATTTCGTCATTAGCCATTTTCTGTGAACTTTCAAGCGCTTTATTGATTGCAGCAATTAATAGATCTTCAAGCATTTGAGGATCTTCAGGATTTATAATTTCTTTTTCGATTTCAATTTTTGTCAGAACATTTTTACCATTAACAGTCACTTTCACCATTCCTCCTCCTGATTCTTCGGTTACAAGCTTATTCTCGAGCTCAGCCTGTATCTGATCCATCTTATCCTGCATCTTTTTTACTTGTTTCAGCATTCCCTGCATTTGACCCTGATTCATTTTCTTTCTCCTTATTTTAAAAGTTAATTTATTTTTTATAAAATTTGTATAAATAAGATATTTATCAATGTTTAAATCAAACCATTATAGTTTGCAAAGTTTATATAGCTGTTTATTTATGCGAAGAATAAATTTTTAATCAAGTGTCAATAAAATAAAATCTATTATACAGTACTCAGATATCGAACAAATTATCACAGATAACCTTTAAAGCATTATGACTGAAATAAGGTTCACCGAACTCCACCCCAATCTTAAATCCAAAGTGTCTCGCTCTTGTTTCTATTTCTTTATCAAATAATCTTGTGCTAATAAAAGTCTGAGGTTCTTTACTGTTAATGTTATAGAATTGTGATCTGAAGCATTTTAAAACATTAAGTTTTTTTTCAAATGTTTTACTGATATCAAATATAAAGCTCACGGGAATATCAACTGCATTCCTGTAGAAATAAATATTTGCAGGTCTGTATGCTTTCAGTTCAC
The DNA here is from genome assembly GCA_964561045.1 of uncultured Ignavibacteriaceae bacterium. Classification (GTDB taxonomy): domain Bacteria; phylum Bacteroidota; class Ignavibacteria; order Tepidaquicellales; family Tepidaquicellaceae; genus JAGPCH01. Next base: position 20,514 of record CAZLOL010000007.1, read on the forward strand.
CTGTATTTATTTTTTGAAGTCCCGAATAAAAAAATGATTCACGGATGAGATTACCTGCATTTATATGATCCGGATGTCTGTCAGACGGATAAGGAGCGAAAACAATCGCAGGTCTGTATTTTCTTATTACCCTGATTATTTTTGCTCTGTTGATATTGTTTACTTCAATATTTCCGTCACGGATCCTGAGGTTTTCCCTGAAACTGATACCCAATAACTTCGATGCATTTTTAGTTTCAGACTTTCTGAGTTTAAGATTTCCCCTTGTGCTTAATTCACCCTGAGTAAGGTCAATCACACCGATATTTTTCCCGGACTCAGTAAGGCTTATTATTGTCCCTCCACAGTTTAATTCAGCATCGTCAGGATGAGCTGCGAAAAATATTGCGTCTGCTTTTAAGATATTTGTATTTGATTTATTGATTTGTGAATATAATGAATAAGAACATTGAATTAAATTTAGTAAATAGGCTCAATAAAATTTCCTCTGTACACGAAAAATTTTCGGAACTTGGATATTGCGGATATCCGCTGTCCCGAATAAGAGAAATTCAAATATCTTATTTCAATATTAAAAACAATACTGTTAAATATTGAACGTTTCTTATTACAATTAATAAATCCGTTTTTTCCTCTCAATCCCAGTCAATGGCGTTCAATTATTTTATTATAAAAAGATTGCAAATGTGTCATTTAAATCACTTTAAATTTTTCTTTAATTCTAATAACTTCCTTTTAAATAATAAATCATAAATGGCTGACATGTTAAAAGCCTTCGCAAATGATCTGAAGGCAGTAAGAGAGGAAAATAATATATCATTAAGAAATATATCACAGCAGACAAGACTCAGTTTATCTTTACTTGAAAATCTTGAAAACGGAGATTTTACTTTTCAGCCCCAGGCATATATCAGGGCTTTTCTGAAACAATATATAAACAGCCTGGGACTTGACGTAGATGAAACTTTATTTGAATATGATCTCGCAAAAAGCGGCAAGTATAAGCCAAAAAGAATTAATGCCAATGTAAGTAATGAAAATATTCCTAAGAAAGAAGATCCGTCTTTAACCAAAACCGGAAAAACAAAACCGGCGGAAGAGTTAAAAGAAACTAAAGAATCAGACAGAGAATTTTCAGAAGCCACAAAGACTGAAGAACTATCCGAAAACTTAGCAAGGGAAATCAAAGAAGTAAAGAAAGAATCTCCGGTTTCAAATAGAGAAATTACAGAGATCAAACCTGAATCAAGAACAATACCATTAAAAAAAGAAGAGAAGAATTATATTCATACATCTAATAAAAAAGAAAAGAACGGGATATCATTAGCTTTTCTTAATTCACCTGTTGCCAGGAATATAACTCTTGTTATATTTGCTGCACTTGTTCTTCTGGGATTATATTCATTAATAAATATTCTTTTTCTGGAAGGATCAAAAGATAAGCCTGAAGTAATAAGGCAGAATTTTGAAGACGTCGTAAAGGAACAGGAGAAGAAGATCCTTGGAACAAGGACCCCGGAAGAAATACAGGATTCTATAAAAAAAGCTGAAGAAGAGTTTGCTTTGGCAAAAGATTCAATCACACTTAAAGTCACAGGGCTTAACACCGGTGTATTTTATCTTGTAATAGATTCAGTGAATTATAACAAGCCAAAGAGAATTGAATTTGAAAAGAATACTGAAGGAACATTTAAAGCGAAAAGATTTTTCTTTATCTCATCTCCGAAAACTGAAACTTTTAAAGCTACTGTAAACGATATTCCTCTGAAGTTCGATAATACAACAATAAGTAAGATAAAGATAAGCAGAAACGGAATAGAAAAATAATTATATCAATTTAAACAAGCTTAGTACTATTCTTTTTAAAAAGTATGATCCCATCTGAAATAATCAAGAAAGTTCAGTCACTGAAAGATAAGATCACGGATGCTGATTATAAATATTATACATTAGCTTCCCCGGACATTGATGATTACAGGTACGATATGCTGATGAAAGAACTTAATGAACTCGAGAATAAATATCCTGATCTCAGATCTGATGATTCCCCTACTCAGAGAGTTTCCGGCGAGCCTGCAAAAAATTTCAGAACCGTTCAGCACCGGATACCGATGCTCTCTCTTTCAAATTCATATAACTTCAATGAGTTAATTGAGTTTGACAAGAGAGTCAGGAACATACTTGAGAACAGAAAGTATGAATATGTCTGTGAGCTAAAATTTGACGGAATTGCTATTTCACTGATATATTCGGATTCAAAACTTTTGACAGGAGCTACCCGGGGAGACGGATTAAAAGGAGAAGAAGTAACACAGAATATCAGGACAGTCCGTTCAATTCCGCTTTCTCTTAAAAGCGGCAGATTAAAAAATTTTGAAGTGCGGGGGGAGATATTCTTTAAGAAGGAAGATTTTATTAAAATCAACGAAGAGCAGGAATTAAAAGGAGAGAAGATTTTTGCAAATGCCAGAAATACTGCGGCTGGTACATTGAAGCTGAAAGATTCGAGAATAGTTGCATCGAGACCTCTGAACTTTTTTTCATACTATATTTATTCAGATGAAATAAAAATAAAAAGTCATCTGGAAAGTATTAATCTTCTTGAAGAGTTGAAGTTTCCGGTAAACAAACATTACAAGAAAGCTGCCTCGATTGAGGAAGTTAAAGAATTCTGTGATAAAATTGAAAAGCTGCGTGATCAGCTTCCATATGAGATTGACGGTGTAGTTGTAAAAGTTAATTCTATAGAAGATCAGGAATTGCTTGGAAGCGTTTCAAAGTCACCCCGATGGGCAGTTGCATATAAGTTCAAGGCGAAGGAAGCCGAAACAAAACTAAGAGATATTTTCTGTCAGGTCGGACGCATAGGCACTGTAACACCTGTTGCAGATCTTCAGCCAGTATTTCTTGCTGGTTCAACAATTTCAAGAGCGACACTTCATAACTTTGACGAAATAAAAAGAAAAGATATACGGGTTGGTGATTATGTAAAAATAGAAAAAGGAGGTGATGTAATTCCAAAAGTTCTCTCTGTTATAAAGGAACGCCGGGGTAAAGATTCAAAGCCTTATAAAATTCCTGAAAAATGCCCTGTCTGCAAAACAAAACTTGAAAAGCCGGAGGAAGAAGTTTATTATTACTGCCCTAATTATAACTGTCCTGCACAGGTACAGGGAAGGATTGAGCATTTTGTACACAGGAATGCAATGGAAATCGAAGGTTTAGGTGAAAGCATTATTGAAATTTTCCTTGATAAAGGTTTTTTAAAAAACTATTCGGATATTTATGATCTGAAAAATTACAAGGAAGAATTAACCGGGTTAGAGAGATTCGGAGAAAAAAGCATTGATAATATCTTATCAGCAATAGAAGAATCAAAGAAAAAGCCTTTTGACAAAGTATTGTTTGCTCTTGGAATTCGACATATAGGTGAAAGAACCGCAAAGATACTTGCAAACAATTTCGGATCAATTGATAACATTTCCAAAGCAACAGAAGAAGAAATAAAGAGTATACACGAAATAGGTCCTAAGATCGCACAAAGTGTAGCAAAATTTTTTAAAGATAAAAAAAATATAGAACTTATAAATAAGCTGAAAAAAGCAGGACTTCAGTTTGAATCAGAGAAGAAAAAGAATCCCGGAAAAATCAATGAAAATGTAAACAACAAAATATTTGTACTCACAGGAACTCTTGAGAATTATAAGCGGGATGAAGCGCAGAAAATCATAGAAGATCTCGGGGGAAGGGTGAGTTCTTCGGTAAGTAAAAAAACCGATTATGTTCTTGCAGGTTCGGAAGCAGGAAGCAAGCTTGATAAGGCAAAAGAGTTAGGAGTGAATATTCTGGACGAAAAAGGATTTGAAGCGCTTGTAAAGTATTGATTAACTTATTTTAAAAAGAAACATTTATAAAACCATTAAGTCACAAAGACATAAATTATAATAACTGAATGAAATTAATTCTAAATTACTTTTGTCTTTCTGATATATATTGTTTTATCTTTACCTTGTAAGACCAGGGAAATTAATTTCACAAATTAAAAATATGTCATTTGAAATTAAAACAGATAACTCGCTATCGAAAGAAGAGAAATACATTTCTCTTATCCCGCAGCTGAGTTCTCTTATAGAAGATGAGAAAAATTTTATTGCTAATCTTGCTAACTTAACATCAGCTTTAAAATATTCTTTTGATGATTTTTTATGGGTTGGATTTTACTTAAGGGATAATATAAAGAAAGATGAGATAGTTCTCGGACCGTTTCAGGGAAGAGTTGCCTGTACAAGGATAGCTATAGGTAAAGGAGTATGCGGTACATCTGCTCAGAGAAAGGAAACTATAATAGTAAGAGATGTAGATAAATTTCCGGGACACATTGCGTGTGATTCTCTGTCAAGATCAGAAATTGTAATTCCTGTTATTAAAGACGGTGAAGCTGCTGCAGTTCTGGACATAGATAGTGATAAGCCTGATAATTTTGATCTTACTGACAAGAGATATCTGGAAGAAATAATAAAAAAAATAACTCATATATTTTAAAATGAATAAGGATGCACTCATAAAGAAGATATCAAAAGATTCAAAGTTAAAGAAGAAGAAGACCGTAAAAGTTTTCAATAAAGTATTTGACCTGATCTCAAAGGAAATTAAAAAAGGAAGAGAAGTGTCAATTGAAGGTTTCGGTGATTTTGTTATTTCACGGCAGGAGCTGAAAATAATTCTTCAAAAGAACAAATCAGGAATCGTAATGCCTCCAAAGGATATAATTGAATTTAAAATTTCCGGGACTCTAAACTCATACCTGAATTCAAATGAATAAAAATGATATAATCTCCGCGGTATCAATCGAATTCGGCCTGAGTAAAGAGCAGACTGAAATAACTGTGAATAATATATTCATTAATATTGCACAGTCATTTAAAAAAAATAAAGTTCTTGAGATTCAGAAATTCGGGAAATTTAAACTGACTGCGGAAAAAGACAGCAAAGCAAAATTAGCTGAAGTCAGATTTTCTCCGTCGAAGAAACTATCGGTAAGAGTCAACAGTAAATTTGATAATCTAAAAAAGACAAAGATCAAACTCCGATCAGTTCCGGTTAGAAATAATAACCCCGGATCGCCGGTTAGAAAAAATGAGGAACTACCTGAAATAAAAAAATCTGATTTTAATGCAAAGGAAGAACCGAAAGAAGTAAAGATAAATACACAGGGTCAGAGGAAATTAATTTCAGATGATCTTGTGAAATTGCATAAAGAAATAACAAAAGAAGATAGAGATGATTCAACTTCTGCAAATAATTTATGGGGTTAGAATTAGATTTTCATTTTTAGTAGATAATGCAAGGTCACATTTTTTGCGGTCATGAGATACAATTAATCACTTTGCTGAAAAGAATGCAGGGAAGCCAGTGAAGTGATTGCCGGAATTAAAAAAAGTATAAGCCAGTATTAATTTTACCGGATTTTTATTTTTACTTGTAATGACAGAAAAATCCAAGTGTACTAAGAGCTAAATCATTAATTAAAGGAACAGCCTCATCGAAAGCAATGGGATTTTATACATAAATTAGTTTAATCGATTAAAGTAAATTAAAATATATCATGAAAGTAAAAAATAAATTCAGCACAGGAAAATACAGGTCAACGATAATTAAGACATTAAAAGAATTTGACAAGATAGATCTAGTCAAAAGAATCTGGGATAAAGATTCAGCTGTATGGAAAGAAGGGAAAGAATATGATGCTCTCATATACAATCGTTTAGGATGGCTTTCCCTTCCGGAAAGCATGAAGAGTAACTGCAATGAGATCAATACATTTGTGAATGATATTTTATCAGAAGGATTTACTTATGCGGTCGTATTGGGTATGGGAGGCAGCAGTATGTGTCCTGAAGTATGCAGGGAAACATTCGGAATAAAAGAGGGGTATCTGAAATTATTTATTCTTGACAGCACTGATGTAAATACCATCAGCAACATTGGAGATTCCATAGACATTGATAAAACACTGTTTATTGTTGCAAGCAAGTCAGGCGGAACTATAGAAGTTGATTCTTTCATGAGATATTTTTTCAATAGAGTTAAAGAAAATAAAGGAACTGAAGCCGGTAAACAATTTATTGCGATAACAGATCCGCAGACACTGCTCGAATCGCACGCTAAAGAAAATAATTTCAGAAAAATATTCATTAATCCTGCAGATATTGGCGGAAGGTATTCAGCTCTGTCATATTTCGGTCTTGTACCTGCAGCTCTTATTGGAGTTGATATAAAAAAATTATTAAAAAACGCCGAAAAGATGATGGACAGCTGCAAACTGAATCTGGCTGAAAAAAATCCAGGAGCATTCATCGGAGCTATTTGCAGTAAACTTGCAACTGAAGGTAAGGATAAATTAACTTTTATACTTCCTTATGAAATGCACTCATTCGGATTCTGGGTGGAACAGCTTATAGCTGAAAGTACAGGCAAAGAAGGAAAGGGCATTGTTCCTGTTGAAGGTGAAGGAATAGGAAAACCATCTTCATACGGCACGGACAGGGTGATGGTCTATTTTACTTCAGGCAAAGAAAGCAAAGATGAGAAGAAAATTATGAAGGGTTTTATCAAGAAAAATTTTCCGGTTATAAATATTGCATTAAAAAACGAATATGATCTCGGGGGACAGTTTTATTTGTGGGAGTTTGCAACAGCCGTAATGGGTGTAGTTCTGGGTATAAATCCTTTTGATGAACCAAATGTAAAAGAGAGCAAGGATAATACAGGAAATGTGCTGATATACTTTGATGAAAATAAAAAGCTACCTGAGACAGTTCCTCAGGCGACATATAAAGACCTGAGAGTTTATATTGACGAAAAATTGTTCAGTAAAAACCTTCCGGGTGAAAAGAAGCTGAAGAAATGGAATGCCGAAGATTATACAAAATTTTTCTTTAAGCAAAGCAAACGCGGTGATTATGTTGCGATGATGGCGTACATTCAAAAAAACAAGAAGAATGAGAAGCTGCTGCAGAATATAAGAGAGCTAATCCGAATTGAAAAAAAACTTGCAACGACTCTGGGATACGGACCGAGATTTCTTCATTCCACTGGACAGCTTCATAAAGGTGGTGCGGGTAACGGGATGTTTATTCAGATTATCTCCGATGATGCAAAAGATCTTGAGATTACCGGAAAGCCATACAGCTTTGGTGTTCTTAAACTGTCTCAGGCAATTGGTGATTATGAATCTTTATTGAAACATAAGAGAAGAGTTCTTAAAGTGAATGTCGGAAGTGATATTGAAAAAGGTCTTAAAGAGTTTTATAAGTTACTGAAGAATTCAATTTAGTTTATTTACAGCAAGGATCACAAATGTTTAACAAAGAATGCAAAGGATATAAGATATCTTATTAATCTTCAGGAAATTAATCATACTGAATCAATAGACTTTTAGCGTTAAAGACTTCGGGAAATACAATTTGAGCTTTTACCGTAAAATAATTATTAAAAAAATAAAGGAGCAGTAATGCAATTAGGATTAATCGGTCTAGGAAAAATGGGAGCTTTCATGGTTGAAAGACTACTGAACGACGGTCATGATGTTGTAGTATATAACCGTTCACCTGAAAAGACCAGAGAGATAGAAAAAAAAGGCGCTATAGGAACATATTCCATAGAAGAGCTGGCGGGTAAATTAAACAAACCGAAACTAATCTGGATGATGATTCCCTCAGGCGATACAGTTCAGGAGATGATACATTCACTGATACCTCTGCTTTCAAAAGGAGATATTATTATTGACGGTGGAAATTCCTATTACAAAGATTCCGTAAGAAGATCATCTGAACTAAAGGAGCTCGGAATAAATTATCTTGATGTTGGCACGAGCGGCGGGATATGGGGACTAAAGATAGGTTATTGTGTGATGATAGGAGGTGAGAGAAAAATATTTGAACACTGCGAACCTATATTTAAATCACTCGCACCGCCTGATGGTTATAAGTATATAGGTGAAAGCGGTTCGGGTCATTATGTGAAAATGATACACAACGGAATAGAATACGGAATGATGCAGGCATACGCAGAGGGATTTGAACTTATGCACGCTTCAGATTATAATATCGATCTTGAAGGAGTTGCTAAATTATGGGGAAAAGGAAGCGTTGTGCGTTCGTGGCTGCTTGAACTTCTTACAGATGCTTTAAAAGATGACAAGGATCTTAAAGACATAAAAGATTTTGTTGAAGATTCCGGGGAAGGAAGATGGACAGTATTGGATGGAATTGAGAAAAGCATTCCGTTGCCGGTCATCACTGAGTCTTTATTCATGAGATTCAGGTCAAGGCAGGCGGAGTCTTTCGGAGGGAAGATACTAGCTGCGCTGAGGAATGAATTCGGGGGGCATAATATTCACAAGAAATAAAATTTATTTTGAATGTAATGAAAGCACAATGGTACTAAGTTTTTATAATAACTTATTATTTTTAATTTTTAATATAGTTAATAACTTTGTGCTTTTGTGATTAATATTTTATATGTTAAAATAAATTTATAACAGAATAATATTTTCAAATATGATTGAAGATTCCGATAAACAAAAGATACCTGATCCATGTATTATGGTAATCTTCGGAGCAAGCGGTGATTTGACAAAGAGGATGCTGATACCCTCCATGTTCAAGCTTTATTGTGAAAGACTTCTTCCAAAGAATTTTGAAGTGCTTGGTTTTTCACGGAAGGAAATGAATAATGACAGTTTCAGAGAATCCATGAAAAAAGCTGTTGGAGATTTCGGTGACGGAGAATCAGTCCCACCGGGATTTTGGGAAAAATTTGAAAAAGATATCTACTATATGTCAGGTGCTTATGACAATTCGGAGTCTTATGAAAAGCTTAAAGATCAGCTGGATAAGCTTGATGAAGAAAAGAATATCAAAGGCAATCTTTTATTCTATATGGCAGTCCCGCCTGATACCCTCCCTGTAATATTAGAGAATCTCGGAAAGAGCGGACTAAATAAACCGAAAGCAGAGAATTCCTGGACGAGGATCATTTTAGAGAAGCCATTCGGGCATGATCTGGAGACAGCGCAATTGCTGAATAAAAAAGTGAACAGATATTTTTCTGAAAGTCAGATCTACAGAATAGATCATTATCTGGGAAAAGAATCCGTTCAGAATGTACTTGTGACAAGATTTGCAAACGGTATATTTGAACCAATATGGAACAGGAATTATATTGAGTATGTAGAGGTAACGTCTTCGGAAAATATCGGCATTGAGAGCCGGGGCGGATATTATGATAATTCCGGTGCATTAAGAGATATGGTTCAGAATCATTTACTGCAGCTTGTTGGATATGCTGCAATGGAACCTCCTTCGGTATTTGATTCGAAGTCAATCAGAGATGAATCATTAAAAGTATTTCAGGCATTGAGACCTATAAAAGTTGAAGAAGTTGAAAAACATGTTATAAGAGGTCAATACATTTCATCTGTTATCCGCGGAAAAAATATCACCGGTTACAGGGAAGAAGAAGGAGTCGCAGTTCACTCAAGAACCGAGACATACGTTGCAATGAAATTCTATATTGACAACTGGAGATGGGGCGGTGTTCCTTTTTATATCAGAACAGGTAAGCGGCTTCCCACAAGAGTCACTGAGCTTGTAATACATTTCAAATCCACACCTTACAGACTATTCAAAAGCAGGCATGACATAGCTGAATCATACAATATGCTTGTGATAAGAATTCAGCCTGATGAAGGCATACTGATAAAGTTTGCAATGAAAGTTCCGGGCACTGAATTCAAGGTTCAGAATGTAAATATGGATTTTCATTATTCTGATCTGCTTGACATAAAGCTTCCGAGCGGGTATCAGAAATTAATTCTCGACTGCATGCTCGGGGATTCGACATTATTTATAAGGGCAGATGCAGTAGAGGCATGCTGGAAATTCATACAGCCGATACTCGATGCATGGAAAAAATATCCTGCGATAAAAGTCTACGGTTATCCGGTCGGAACATGGGGACCCGAATGCGCTGATGACCTCATTGCGGGGAAAGATTTTTTGTGGAGATATCCATGCAAGAATCTTTCGGATGACGGTAACTATTGTGAACTTTAACAATTTGGAATTGGGAATTTCGGATTTGGAATTTAAAAGATTTTGGATTTTAGATTTGTATTATAGATCTTTTCAATATTTGACTTTATTAATATTATAAATATGTTAAAAATTTCCGAAACACCTTTAAAGGTTGCTGAATCAGTTGCAGCAGAGTTCAGGAATGTTTGTGAAGAAAACATATCAAAGAAAGGAAACATTAACATTGCAATTTCCGGAGGTAATACTCCGAAACTGTTGTTTGAAGTGCTTACTAAAGATTATAAAAATAAGATTGACTGGTCAAAAACAAATTTTTACTGGGCTGATGAAAGATGTGTGTCCACGGATAGTAACGAAAGCAATTTCGGAATGACACATAATTTTCTTTTCAATAAAATAAATATTCCCGAAAGTAACATTCACAGGATTTATGGGGAAAATGAACCCGCATCTGAAGCTGTCCGCTATTCAGAAGAATTAAGAAAAAATATATTCTTGAGCAATGATTTACCTAAATTTGATCTGATACTTCTGGGCATGGGAGATGACGGGCATACAGCTTCGATATTTCCTGATCAGATGGAAATCATGAATTCAGATAATGTATGCGCTGTGGCAGTTCAACCTGAAAGCAGACAAAAGAGAATTACTTTAACCGGAAATGTAATTAACAATGCCGATAAAATTTACTTTATGGTAACAGGCAAAAACAAAGCAGAAGTGATTTCGGAAATACTTGATCAAAAAAACAACTACCTGAAATACCCTGCGGCACACATACAATCAAATTACAATTATCCCTTCTGGTTTCTTGATAAAGAAGCTGCCTCACTTTTGAAATGATTAAAACCTTCCGGATCTAAAGATAAATTGCAGCTGCTATCCCCAGCGAAAAATCAAATATATCAGATTCATTTTCTCCTGTTATAAAAGTATTTCTAAACTTCAGGTATGTACTCATTCCTACAACGTTATCAAATGGAATTATAAAGTTTAAAGATGCCTGAGGAAAATAGCCCTCCTTGCTGAAATCAGTAAAATACCCTCCTCCAAGCGAAAGCATAAAGACAGCAAAGTCAGAAGTCTCAATCGGGATATCAAAATTGTAAGAAAACCTTAACTGATTCAGGTGTGTCTCACGGAATATCAGTGAGTATTCAGCTGCAAGTCTTCCGTAAGGAAATTTACCCAGAGATATTTCTTTTGTAATGCCAACGTAAAACTTTTTGTTTTCTATCAGAAAAATAGGATTAAGAGGAAAAAGCAAAGCCAGAGTTTTGGCAGTGTTGAAAGAAAATCCGGTTTCAGCCCTGTCGTTTAAACTTCTGGGTAATTCAGGTCTGAAATCATTTTGTTTTTCCTGAGGGAAAAGATCTCCAATATTAAAGAAAATAAATAAAATTAATATTAGTTTTAATTTCTCATGCAATGTATATTTTTAACTAAGTTATATTTTTTAAAATTAACCTGTTTATATTCTATTTTATGAAAAGCATTCGTTTTGTTTCATTAAAGTTACCTGACTTCATTCTGTAATAATAAATACCGCTGGAAATATTCACCGCGTTAAAAATAATTTCATAACTTCCTTCATTATGCTTCTCATTAACTAACTCAGCCATTTCATTTCCAAGAACATCAAATATTTTAAGACTCACTAAACCGCTGACAGGGATCTGATATCTGATGATTGTTGAAGGATTAAAAGGATTTGGATAATTCTGTGATAATGAATATTTTACAGGTACAGAATTATTAGGGACATATACTCCGGTATTTCCCAGTTGGCCGTTAGCATTTATATTCTGCGCATAAATATCGGATGAACCGTTCCTTCCATCAGACCATACGATTTTTGTCATCCCCTGACTGTTCATCGCTGCAACTGTTTTGGATTTTTCGCTTAATATGCTGCTTATATTTTTTATCGTTCCGCCCCATCCAATAACACCGCTTCTTCCTGTTACAAATGCTTTCTGAAGATTATTAATGCTTCCGAAGATCCCTTCATTAAATGCAACTACTGTATTTGTATCGAAAGTATAGCAAATCTGATTAATAAATGAATTTGAACTGTAAGGAATAAATTCCTTTGCATTATCTGTCCAGAGTCTTGCACCTGACGGAGAAAACCTTTGTCCGTAGATTGCGAACTGACTTTGCAGACTGTTTGACTGCTTCCATACAAGATAAGTTTCATCGGTTGAAGGCATGTATGATGCCCATGCATCGAATTTATTAAATCCTGATTCAGCAGAACCTTCGGATCCGTTAGCGGGAAAAAGTCTAGTTCCCGAAGATGAATAATGCTGAACATAAGAGCTCTGCAGATTCACAGAGTTCCTGTCATCCTGCCATACGTATAATGCTCCGTTATTATAATCGGAAATTAATTTTGGTACAAAAAATCCCGTTACTCTGCCAAGACTGTATACTGTATCCTTCCAGACTGCTGTTCCTGCAGAAGAAAATTTTTGTGTGTATAATTTATAATTTCCGGGATTGATAAATGAACCTGTATAGCCTGACCATAATGAGATTACTGATCCATTATCTGATGTTACCAAAGAAGAATATGTAAAATTTTCAGCTCCGGTTCCTGATAAATAAATGGGATCTGAACCCCATTGCTTTGTACCTCCGGGAGAAATTTTTTGAAAGGCTATCTTATTGGGGGTTGAACTATAGATCCAGGTTACAACAATACTGTTGTCTGAAGTTTTTGCAAGTCTTGGATTTGCCTGAAAAGTACCGGCATCATTTGCGAGTGTAATGCCATTTGCTCCCCAAAGAAAATTTCCATTTGAACTGATCTTGTAAATAAAAGGATTTATTTCCGAACCGTTTCGCGAATCAGTAAATGCTATTATGGCATTATTACTGTCATCCGAAATCATATCATAATCAACCAGCGACGAACTCTGAGGATTTCCGCTAACCAGCAAACCTTCTGATGCAAATTGTTTAACTCCGAGAGAATTCAGTCTCTGAAGATAAACAGCATAACTGCCGTTCCTGTTATCAAACCAACAGATGTAAGTATCACCATTGCTGAGATTTGAAATCTTCGGCAGAGCCTGCTCACCTGATGCACCGCATATCTGAGTATTCACTTCAGGATCATTTGACCATTGTGCATGTGATTCAATGCTGAATATTATTATTACTAAAAAAGCTGTGATTAAAATCTTCATAATCTTTTAATTAAAAAATAAATAACATTTAAAAAAATGCTGATGTACCAAACATTTTTAAATAACCTTTGAAACTTTTCCTCTTTTAATAAATTTTCCATAACCTTTATTAATTCTTTCATTTCCTTTATTAACGGCTACAGTCCCTCTAAGTATGACTGTCTCTACTTTTCCGGTAACTTCCCAGCCCTCATATCCGGAATAATCCACATTCATATGATGAGTTTTAGCAGATAATACATGCTTCTTTTTAGGATCAAATATTACTAAATCAGCATCAGCTCCGATGCCTATACTTCCTTTCTGAGGAAACATTCCGAATATCTTAGCTGCGTTGGTTGAAGTTACCTCTACATATTTATTAAGGCTTATCTTTCCTTTATCAACTCCTTCTGAATAAAGTAATTCCATCCTGTGCTCAATAGCCGGATGGCCGTTTGGAATTTTTGAAAAATCCTTTTCACCCATCAATTTTTTCTTCCATTCAAAAGGACAATGATCAGTTCCGACTACCTGTACCAGTCCCTGATTTAATCCCGCCCATAAAGAAGCCTGATCTTTTTTTTCACGAAGCGGCGGACTCATCACCCACTTTGCGCCTTCGAAATCTTTTTCGTAAAGAGAGGCATCAAGTATCAGATACTGAATACATGTTTCGACAAAAACCTTTTGGTCTCTTCTTGTTGCATCCCTAACCTGATTAAGCGCCCCTTCGCAGGTAAGATGAACAATATAGGAAGGTACATCCGTATGATATGCCATATCAACGAATCTTCCCGCTGCTTCAGATTCCGTTATTTCCGGCTGAGATAAATAATGGTACAATGGAGAAAGTTTTCCTTCACTCCTGTGTTTAGCTGCTAGGAAATCTATCATGTCTCCATTAGTTGCATGAACAGTCACCAAACCTCCCCTGTCACGAACTTCATTCATAAGTCCGATCATCTGTCTGTCATCTATCATCAGCGCGCCTTTGTAAGCCATAAATGTTTTGAAAGAAGTTATTCCTTCTTTATCTATAAGATCCTTTATTTCTTTTTTTGTCTCATCATTGAAATCAGTTACAGCCATATGAAAAGAATAATCGCCGAATGCATTGCCGTCAGATCTGCCTCTCCATTCTTCAAGTGCGGAGTGAAGTGATTTTCCCTGCGTCTGGAGAATAAAATCAATGACCATAGTTGTCCCGCCATGCAAAGCAGCAAGTGTTCCTGTTTCATAATTATCGCTTGAGAATGTTCCCATGAATGGCATATCAAGATGAACATGAGGATCAATGCCTCCGGGAAAGATCAGTTTTCCTTTTGCATCTATTTCTTCGTCTGCTTTGACATTCAAATTATTTCCTAATGAAGAAATTTTTTCCCCTTCAATGAATATATCTGCTGTATAATCTTCTGAAGCTGTGATCACACGGCCGTTTTTAATTAATATTGACATATAGTTTTATAAGATTAAAGATTTATAAGATTAAAGATTATTTAACATTAATAACTATTAATGTTGTAAAAGAACCACATATAAAATAATTCTTTTTCTATTCCATACTTTCCTTTATGACAGGACTAACAACAAATTTACTTCTCATTAAAAAATAATATACAACAAACGAAACTCCAAACCCTACAAACCATGCATAATTATACAAATGTGAAAGCCAATCAGGGAACTTATCATTGCTTACCAGACCAACGGTTGTTAAAAATCCCGGAGCATTAGGAAGAATACCAAGGATTAAAGCAATTACCGCGGTCTTATTAAATCCATTTGTATAAGTGTATTCTCCGTTTGTTTCATACAGATCTTTGAGATTTAATGTCTGTCTCCGGACAAAGTAATAATCAGCAATCATAATTCCTCCGACAGGACCAAGTAAGCTTGAATAAGCTATGAGCCACGTAAAAATATATCCGCTCGGATCAGCAATGAGTTTCCAAGGCAGAATTATCACGCCGATCACACCGGTAATGTAACCTCCTTTTCTGAAATCAATTTTAGAAGGAGAAAGATTTGCAAAATCATTTGCCGGACTAACAATGTTTGCTGCAATGTTTGTAGCTAATGTTGATATTGCAATTGCTATCATTGTAACGCTTACTAAAATTTTATTTTCGAATTTACCTGCAAGTACGACAGGGTCCCATATAGTATGTCCGTAAATTATTGCAGTTGCAGATGTAACCACAACACCAATGAATGCAAATAAAGTCATAGATGGAGGAAGTCCGATTATCTGACCGTTGACCTGTGCCTTCTGACTCTTTGCATATCTTGTGAAATCAGGAATGTTCAATGAAAGTGTCGCCCAAAATCCAACCATTCCAGTAAGTGCGGGAAAGAAGTAATTCCAGAACTCAGCGCCTGATGCAAACTTTGAAGGTTGTGCGAGAATCGGACCCAATCCGTCTGTTGCAGAGATAGCCCAGAATAAAAGCGCAAGCGCTGCAGCGGGAAGGAAATAAGCTTTGAACACTAATAATTTTTTTATACTGTCAACTCCAAGATATACGACATACATATTAATTAACCAGAATAAAAAAAATGTTATTGCCGGACCTGTTTCCAATCCGAATAATTCCGGAAATACCTGCGGTAAACTATCGAACGAAGGAAACCAGACTCTAAGCATTTGATAAACAGCAAATCCTCCTATCCATGTCTGAATGCCAAACCATCCGCAGGCTACTATTGCCCGAAGCAATGCAGGAATATTAGCTCCTCTTACACCGAAACTCGCTCTTGCAAAAACAGGAAAAGGAATTCCGTATTTTGTTCCGGCTCTTCCGTTTAGGATCATCGGGATCAGAACAACAGTATTTCCAAGGAAGATAGTAAGTATCGCCTGCCACCAGTTCATCCCGCCTTCTATAAGTGAACTTGCCAGCATATATGTCGGAATACACAGACTCATGCTGATCCATAATGCTGCGTAGTTCCAAGTACCCCATGTCCGTTTTGATTTAACAATAGGAGCGAGATCTTCGCTATATAAAGATGAAGGTGTATTCCCTGAAATGAATTCCGTTGTTATTTCATCTTTATCTGACAATGAAAAAAAAATTAAATTTATATATTCCGGTGATAAAAATTTGTATTCAAAAATTTAATATAAATTATTTACTCTGCCATCCCATTATTGATCCATGCATTAAATTTTGCAAGCTCACATCCTCCGAGATTTGGAGCTTTTCTCGGCATTGATTTGAATCCGGGCAAGTGATTTATTGCGCCGAATAATTTTCCTTCTTCACCTTTTTCTTTCACCTGCTTATATGTTTCAAGATTGAATAATTCAGAAGGAGCGTTTCCTGAATGACACTTGTAGCAGTTTTTTTCTATTATCGGCTGGACATCTATATATGTTAAATTCAGAGTATCACATTCACTTAATGTGTTTTCTGATGTAACAACAGAATCACTGCTTGTGCTGATATCTTCATTGATCTTTCCTGCATCACCGCATTTTGAATTCGGAGCTCCAGCCATGATCCATTTATTTATCATTGCAATCTCGGCGCCGGTTAAAGGAGGGTTAGGCTGAGGCGGCATTCTGTCTTCATTTTTATCCTCTGTAATCTTCTTGTAAATCTTGCTTTTCTTCAGATTATAAGGAATGATCGAGCGGCCTTTGTTGCTGTTCATTATATTATCGTAAGAATCAAATATGTTTCCGTGTTTCCTTGATTCAGAATTATGACAGCCGCTTAACGCGCAGTTTTCCAGAAAGATAGGAAGCACATCCCGCTCAAAGCAAATATTATCATCAGGATTATAGATTTCTTCATTCTCGATAGTCCAGCTTGTGACAAATAGTGTAATTGCTAAAAGAGTAAAAATAATTTTAATTCTCATTTAGTTAAAAAACTTAATTAATATTAGTTTCAATTTCTTCACTGGCTGAAATATTTCCTTCAGTAAATATCCATTCGATTTTTTTATAAATGAAACTTACTTCTTCATTCTCAGGAAATATTTTTGTTTCCGGATCAATTGTATTCGGCTGTTGAAATTTTATATCTACAATTTTTGCGTCAGTTAATTTTACCGTATAGAAATTAATTTCCGTTCCGCCGGTTTTCTTCTGAAAAAATTTGCATTCCCATAAAGTCAGCTTTTCATTTCCGGTCATAGCTTTATAAAGTTTAGGTGTTGACTTGTCAACTTCTTTTACAATTGTAAAGGGCTTATGGATTCTTTTGCCTGTAGTGTTTCCTGATACCATATCTATAGGCTGATTTACTTCATGATCAGCTTCAAAAACCCTTATCGTTTTTTCCCTGCCCTTTTGTGTTACGGAACCGTCTATGTTTCCCTGTATTTCACCTTTGAGTTTTAGAAATGCGTTTAATGACATAAATATTTGATTTAGAATTTATGAATTATTATTTGAATGAAATAAACAATCAATTAAGATCACTTATTTAATAATTTATTTCCTTAGTTTTAATTGTAATTGATGATCAGTAATTTATAATTGTTAAATCGTTACTTCGTCCGCTATCTTCAATGCTTCAGAAATAATATCCATTCCCTCATCTATCTGTTCTTTCGTAACGCATAGTGGTGGTGCGACAAAAATATAATTCCACCGACCGAAAGTGTACATTCCAAGTTCGGCTATTTTCGCCATGACCTTATTCATAACTTCCATTTCATTAGGAGGTGCATTCCATCTTGCCATAGGCTCCTTTGTCTTTCTGTTTTTTACAAGTTCAATGCAGCCGAGCAGACCGGTGTTCCTCCAGTCCCCGACAGAAGGATGATCTTCTTTGATATCTACCATTCTTAAGTCTAAATATTGTCCCATTAGTTCTGCATTCTCTATTAAATTCTCTTCTTTGTAAATATCAATTACGGCATTTGCTGCCGCAAGTGTGACCGGATGCGCAGAATAAGTCAGACCAAGCATAAGCGGCTTATCATCAAACGTTTTTGCAATTTCTTCTTTTACTATGATTCCTCCGAGAGGCAAATATGCCGAAGTAATTCCTTTAGCCATACACATAATGTCTGGCACAACTCCGTGATGATCTATTCCGAACCACTTGCCTGTGCGCCCGAATCCGCTCATGACCTCATCACATATTGTAAGAATTCCGTATTTATCGGCAATGGCTTTGACTTTTTTCCAGTATCCCGGAGGATACTTGATGCATCCTGACGAACCTGATTCGCCTTCCATCATTATTGCAGCAATGCTGTTCGGACCTTCATACTGTATAACTCTTTCCATGTGTTCAGCTGCCAATTCAGCACACTCTTCAGGAGTTCTGCTGTTCCAGGGACATCTGTAAAAGAAAGGATTTTCCACATGCACAAAATTAGGCGACTGCTGTGAATCCACAGGAAATTTTCGCGGATCTCCTCCTGCTGTAGATGATGCATAAGTCGCTCCGTGATAAGATTGATATAGAGTGACGATCTTATGTCTTCCGGTAAAAATTCTCGCAAGCTTGATAGCATTCTCTACTGCTTCTGCACCGCCGAGGGTGAAGAATGTTCTGTTCAAAGTTCCGGGAGTGATCTCAGCAAGTTTTTTTCCAAGCTCTCCTCTTGTCTTTGTTACCATTCCGGGATATACATAACTCACTTCATTCATCTGCTTAGCTACAGCTTCTGCAACTTTCGGGTGACCGTGTCCTATATTTACGCAGATCAGCTGTGATGAAAAATCAATATAACGCTTACCATTAACGTCATATAAATATACTCCTTCAGCTTTGTCAATAACCAAAGGTTTCGTTCCTCTTTGCTTTGACCAGGATGTTAGTGTATAGTTTTGATTATTTAATATAATCTCATCCCGATCAGTATCTGTTATAGTTTCCATAAGTTTAATTATTTTGTTTCTGAAATTTGCATAAAATAATAGAATATAGAAATTCTTAAATCAAGTAAAGTAAATTTACTTAAAACTATTGAGATCTTTCATTAATGATGAAGTACAAATACAGGGATAATAATATTCAGTTATTATATTAATTATCTTTCATTTCAATTATAAATTATAAAAATTATTTTAATTGAAATTTTAAATTTTACTGTAACTAAATAAATTTACAGATCAATATGGAAGTAGCACATCAGCACCACCATGCTCCCGAAAAAGGTGAAAAAGCTTTGAAACATTATTTTATAGAGTTCTTTATGCTTTTTCTTGCAGTAAGCCTCGGTTTCCTTGCTGATAATTACAGGGAACATAATGTAGAGAAAGAGCGGGCAAAGGATATGGCAATAGGGTTGTATAATGATCTGGAAAGGGATTCATTGCTTTTACATAAACTTATGGCAAGAAAAGATCTTTTTATAAAGGAAATGAGTTCATTGATTAATACACTAAGTGATAAAGATGCAAAAAATAAAATTACAATGCTTACATATTATCAGGCAAGCTTTCTTATGGAAATTGACATGCCTATTCCGTCAAGAGCAAATTTAGATCAGCTCACAAATTCCGGAAGCTTGCGCTATTTTAAAGATAAAAAATTAATTACAGATATCAGTCAGTGGGATAATATCATTACAGTCCAGTTTCAGGAGCGCTTTCAAACCGACCAGCTAAGATTAATTGAAGAGATCAAAGCTGTTTCCGGTGTATTTTATACTGTTTTAATAGATTCAATGAGATCAATTTCATTTAATCAATTTTATGAAAATAAAAAAGTAAGCAATGAAACACTTGAGTCATTTGAGAAAACGCCTGCCGAACTTATAACATATAATGAGGCTGAATTAAATCAGGTAATAGGCTGGGCCTCTGAAAGAAAAAGAAATGCGATTGTCAGAGCAACATCCTTTTTTCCGAAACAAATAGAGCATATAAGAAATTTAATGCATGCATTAAACAAGGAATTTGATATAAAAAAAGAAAATCACTGAACTTTTTTTTAACGAAACATAATTCTAATCTTATTAAATAATTATTCAGAATATATAATTTATTTTTTCCTTATTATATAATAGGCACATCCTGCATTAAACCTGTCAATGATACCTTTACTGAAATAATTTTTCCGGTTCGGGATCTGACTCAATAAATTATCAAATATATAAACAATTGATGGGAATTTCCAAAGTAAAGGTGATTTTCTTACAAAGTGCATGAGCGGCTTATAATATGATTTTCTTACATTCAGTATTTCAAAATTCAGCTTCTCAAATTCATCCCGGAAAAAATCAACAGGAATGCCTCTTTCATTTGGACTGAGATCTTTTGGACGTATCTCACCTGAATACATCCAGCAAACAGGTTCTCTGATAACTGCTATTCCGCCTTTTTTCAGTACTCGGTGAAATTCTTTTAATACATAAGAAACATTCGGTATGTGGTGAAGTACCCCGAAACAAAAAATATAATCAAAAAAATCTGAAGGGTAATCAATTTTCCCGTCTGTGTTTGCTTTTACTATTTCAGAATCAGGGAATCCTTTTTTGAAAGCATTTATAAGCTGATCCGAAGATTCAAGTCCGTACAATCTGAACTTATGCTCTCTGTAAAGTTTTGCTGTATCACTACCTTCGGCACAGCCGAATGATAATATCCTTACCTCTTCATTAAATTTTACATAATCATTTAAAGCATACTTTTTATTAAACTCTTCATAAATGGACCAGTACTCGTCTGCATCATTTCTTCCTCCTTTAAACTGATCATGATACTTTGCTTCTTCGTCATACCATTTTCGTATTTCATCAGAGTTAAAATCATTGCCTAACAGTTTGAACATAAATATTATTGAAGAATGTTTTTTTCATTTATAAAAATGTTAATATGTTTTTCCTTAAACTTAATTCTCAAAAAGTATTGAAAACAGCCTTTCTGATTTTTTAAGCTGGAGAGCTCTTACATTAAATTTGGATTCAAAGCCCTTAAGATCATAGTTCAAACTTTCAAAACCAATAAACTAAAGACTCCTTAAATCTTATGAATCTTATGAATCTTATGAATCTCTACGACATCCAATTCTTCTTTGCCTCAGGATTCCATTTCGTAGTAGTCTTTTTAAGCTGTGTCCAGAATTCTATTGAACTCTTTCCCGTAATATCGCATACTCCGAATTTGGATTCATTCCAGCCTCCGAATGAAAATGGTTCGCGAGGAACAGGCACACCTATATTAACTCCAATCATTCCCGCACTTGCATGATCCATTACATATCTTGCAGCTGCACCGCTTTGAGTAAAGACTGAAGCAGCATTCCCGTACTCAGAATTGTTTTCTATTTTTATTGCCTCATTAATGTCTTTTGCGCGAATGATAGCTATGACAGGTCCGAAAACTTCTTCTTTAGCAATTGCCATATCGGGAGTAACAAAATCAATGACTGTAGGACCAACATAATAGCCGCCTTCATTACCTTGAACAGTCGCATTTCTTCCGTCAACTAAAACTTTCGCACCTAGCTTTTCCGCTTCGGAAATATATTTTTCTATTCGGTCCTTTGCTTCCTTTGTAATTACTGATCCGAGATTTTTTCCTGGAATGATCTTTAAGGCTTCTTCGCGGATTTTTTCAACTATGTCATCTATCTTTCCCACACCAACCATAGCTGATGCTGCCATGCATCTCTGACCTGCACATCCTGACATTGATGCTGCAACATTGCTTGCAGTCATTTCCGGATGAGCATCAGGCAAAACAATCAGGTGATTCTTCGCTCCGCCAAGTGCCAGACATCTTTTAAGATTTGAAGTAGCACGCTTATAAACTATCTTGGCAACTTTTGTTGAACCTACAAATGATACCGCCGCAATTCCCGGATGATCGCAGATCGCTTCTACAATTTCCCTGTCTCCGTTAATAACATTAAATACTCCGTCAGGCAGTCCTGCTTCTTTAAGCATTTCTGCAATGCGGTTTGAAGTAATAGGAACATGCTCCGATGGTTTTAAGATCATGGTATTTCCAAGTGCAATTGCATTTGGTATAGTCCAGTGAGGAACCATATGGGGAAAATTGAACGGCGCTATTGAAGCAACCACTCCAACCGGCTTGTGTTCGATCCTGCATTCCACACCTGAACTGACTTCAAGGATCTCTCCTCCCATCAGCTGAGGAAGTGAACAAGCAAACTCAGTAAGCTCAATGCTTTTTTCAACTTCTGCCGCAGCTTCATCATAAGTTTTTCCGTTTTCAATATGTGTAAGTTCTGCAAGTTCTTTCAGATTCTTTTCAAGAATGGTTTTATATTTATAAAAGACCTGAACTCTCTCTTTTATAGGAACAGCTGACCATTTCAAATATGCATCCGTAGCTGAATTAACTGCATCATCAAGATCTTTTTTTTCTGATAAGGGAACGCTTGATATAATCTTTCCGTTAAGTGGGCATAGTACGTGAAGTGTTTTATGACCATTCTTGGTAAACTTACCGGAAATATAATTTTTTACTTCGGGATAATTTGTTTCCATATTTTTTATTATTATTTATTATAGAAAAGTATGGGTTTTAGTTTTCAAATTAAAGGAAAATTACTTGATTTGGAATTAAGGAATTCGAATTTGGAATTTGTTCAATCTGAATTTTACGAATTATGAATTAATTGGTATTTTTGTGTATGAACTATAACTGTTTTATCAGGAATGATAAAAATTAAAGTTAATGTTTAAATATTAAATTCCAAATCAGGCATTTTCCAAATTCCAAATTAAGGCACTGAATTAAATCATTAGAATTTTTATCTTATATAAATAATAATAAATTGAATTCAGTTAATCCGTTGAATGAGTTTGACGAGTTTATAAATATTGTCAAACGGCTTAGAAAAGATTGTCCATGGGACAGAATTCAGACACATTTGTCTCTGAGGAGATGTCTGCTCGAAGAAACTTATGAAGTGCTTGAAGCAATTGATGATGGCAGCATGCAGGAGCTTAAAAAAGAACTGGGTGATATTCTTCTTCAGGTAGTTTTTCATTCTAACATAGCAGAGGAGAATGATGACTTTACTTTAAGTGAAGTTATTAAATCCGAAACAAATAAATTAATTGAAAGACATCCGCACGTTTTCGGAGATGTAAAAGTTAAAGACAGTGATGAAGTAAAGAAGAACTGGGAAAAGCTTAAAAAGAACGAAGGCAGGATCTCTGTAATTGACGGTGTTCCGGAGGAACTTCCGGCGTTGCTGAAAGCATACAGGACACAGGAAAAAGCTTCCAAAGTCGGATTTGACTGGAAGGATGAGAAACCTGTCTTTGACAAAATTATAGAAGAGATCAATGAATTGAGAAATAATGTAAATTCCGGAAAGTCTGATACAGAAATTGAAGATGAATTCGGAGACGTTCTGTTTTCAATTGTAAATTATTCCAGATTTCTTAAGATTAATCCTGAAGATGCATTGCGCAGAACTATAAAAAAATTCAGGGAGAGGTTTCAGAAAATAGAAAAATACGCTGAAGAGAATGGCAGAGTACTTGAAGAAATGACACTTGAAGAAATGGATGATATCTGGAATAAGTCTAAAACTGAGATAAAGTTTGATTACAAATAAAATTCAAGGAGAGAGTTGGCAGTTATAAAAGATAAATCCGTTGGTGTAATACTTTATTGTAATTTTCCCCGCTCTTTAAAATTTCTGATTTTGAAACATAAGAAAGGACACTGGTCATTTGCCAAAGGTCATAAGAACAAAGGAGAAACTGCATTTGAAACAGCCAAAAGAGAACTTCACGAAGAAGCGGGTATAAATGATGTGGAATTTATTTCAAAAAGAATATTACTGAATGAAGAATATACCTTTGTCAACAAAAGTAAAGATATTGTCAAAAAAGAAGTGCGCTATTTCATAGCAAAAACAAAATCAAAAAAAGTAAAAATTGACAATCGGGAGATTACGGGTTACAAATGGTGCACATTAATTGCTGCAGAAAAAGTAATAACTTTCAGACAATCAAGAAAGACTTTAAAGAAAGCTAAGAAGCTAATTTCAAAAAACGTTAAAAAGTAAAATGACAATAAGTAAATTTTTCAAACCGGCAGTTTTAATATTTAGCCTCATTTATTTATCGGTCAATCCTTGTAACGGATCGCCGTCAGCAAGAGATAAAACCGCAGAGCTTACTTCAAGCATAGATTCTATCTTGAACTACGTAAATTGCAAGGTCTCTATTCAGGTAACAAGCGCAGATAAATATGACCTTTTGTATGAATATAATCCACAGGAACAAATGATACCGGCATCGATCACTAAGCTTGTTACTGCTGCTACTGCAATAAACGTACTTGGTATTAATCATGATTTCAAGACTATAGCATATTCTGATGACAACGATATCAAAGACGGAATCATAAATGGTAATTTATATCTAAAGGGATATGGTGATCCTGATCTAAACTCATCCGACATTATTTATCTGGCAAAACTCATTTCAGAAATAAATATTACAAAGATCACCGGAAATATTATATATGATGAATCATATCTTGATGATCAGCATTACGGGATCGCTAATTATTATGCCGGTGATACTAAACAGGGATACTGGCCTTATGTGAGCGCTTTGAATCTTAATAAAAATCCCGGCGGATATGATCCTGCATCTTCTGCAGCAAATCTTCTTCTTGATAATCTCATCTCTTTAAATGTATTAGTCGACGGGATTGTGATCGCAGGAGTAACACCTACTGCATCAAAAGAAATTGCGGTAGTTAAGCATTCTATGTTTGATGTACTGGCTCATATGAACAAGGAAAGTGATAATCATTCTGCGATAACAGTTTTCAAAGTAATTGGCGCTAAATTTGCATCTCCTCCGGGGAGCCTCGAAAATGGCGAAGCTGCTGTAATTGATTTTTTGACCTCAATTGGAAACCCCCGAAGTATTTTTCAGATACTTGAAGGTTCCGGTCTTTCAAGGTTTAACACGGTTAATTCCGATCTGTATATCAGAATGCTGAAATATATGTATGATGATGTAAAGACTTTTGATTATTTTTACAGCTCACTGGCTGTTGCAGGAAAAGACGGAACTTTAAGAAACAGGATGATTGGAACTGAAGCTGAAAAAAATGTACATGCAAAAACGGGTACACTTAACTCTGTTAGTTCTCTTTCAGGATATGCAATATCACGGGACAACGAACTTCTCATCTTTTATATTGCAATGAATGGTTTTGGTGGCGGAGCAAATCAGGAAAGATATAAACAGGATCAGATTTGTCAGCTACTGTGCGGTTTCTCAAGGAAATAATTTGTGAATATGGAAATAAAAACTATAGAAAATGAAGTTCGCAGAAAATCTGAAGCCGAATTGAGAAAATTAATATTGTTCAATTCCGGTCATACATGGGATGATGTAATCCTTCAAATCCAGAAAGCAACCGGTTACGATCTTGTTCATTCTGAACAGATAGCAACTATTGCGCATACAAAAGGAAAAGCAGTCGTAAAGTCAGGCGATCTGGATGAACTCGATGTAATTAATAAAATTCTCAGGGAAATTAAATTGATAACAAAAATTGAATAATTATTAAAATGATTAAATTAACATCCTGAAAACTCCCATCTGAAAATATTCAGCAATATTTTTTATCTCATTGAACTTTTTAATTTTATTTAAGTTTTCTTAATTTTATTAAATTATATTTTTTATATAAAAAACTTTTACAATCATCTGCAAAGACATTGTAAAGACTTTTCCCGGACGGAATAATACAACCTGTAAGAGTCCGTTAAATGCAATATTAGCTGTTGTGCTCAGGTTAAAATAAAAGTCATGAAATTTAAATTAGAATCAAGTTACCAGCCTGCGGGTGATCAGCCGAAAGCCATAAAAGAACTTACTGAAGGAATATTAAGAGGCGACAAGCATCAGACATTCCTTGGGGTAACCGGTTCAGGAAAGACATTCTCAATTTCAAATGTGATAGAAAACATCGGGAAACCTGTTCTTGTGATGTCTCATAATAAAACTCTTGCTGCGCAGCTTTACGGTGAATTCAAAAGATTTTTTCCAAACAACCGTGTTGAGTTTTTTATATCGTATTATGATTATTATCAGCCTGAAGCCTACATTCCGTCATCAGATACTTATATTCAAAAGGATCTTTCCATAAACGAAGAGATAGACAGATTAAGACTCAGAGCAACTGCCTCTATATTGGAAGGCAGAGATGATGTTATTGTTGTATCTTCTGTCAGCTGCATTTATGGTATAGGAGCTCCGGATGAATATGCTCAGCAGGTTTTAGTAGTGAAGGTTGGTGAAAAGATATCACGAAAAAAACTATTGTCGAAACTTACTGATATTCATTATGTCCGGAATGATGTGGACTTTAAAAGAGGAACATTCAGAGTCAGGGGAGACAATATAGAAGTTATTGCAGCATACGAAGATGAAACAGGTATCAGAATAGAACTGTTCGATGATGTCGTTGAAAAAATATCTTACATAAACAGAACGGATGGAAAGGTAATAGGAAATGATATCAGCGTAGTGCTTTATCCTGCCAAGTATTTTGTTACAAACAAAGAAAGAACGGAAGCTGCAATAGAAAATATAAGAACTGAATTGGCGGAGCGTATAGAATATTTTAAGTCTCAGGGAAAGTTCATTGAAGCACAGAGAATTGAACAGCGAACCAACTTCGACATCGAGATGATTCAGGAAGTCGGATACTGCAGCGGAATAGAAAATTATTCGAGGCATATGGACGGAAGATCTCCCGGATCAAGACCTTCCTGTTTGTTTGATTATTTTCCGAAAGACTTTATCCTTGTTGTGGATGAATCTCATGTTACCATTCCACAGATAGGCGGAATGTACAACGGTGACAGAATGCGAAAGAAGACTCTTTGCGAATACGGTTTCAGACTGCCTTCCGCACTTGATAACAGACCTATGACTTTCGAAGAATGGGAAGGAATGGTTAAACAGGCTGTCTACGTCAGTGCAACTCCGGGAAACTATGAGCTTGAAAAAAGCGAAGGCGTAGTGGTGGAACAGATCATAAGACCAACCGGACTGCTTGATCCTGAAATACAGGTAAGACCTGTAAAAAATCAAATCGATGATCTCATAAATGAGATAAAGATCAGAAAAGAAAGAAAGGAAAGAATACTTGTTACGACTCTCACAAAAAGAATGAGCGAAGATCTCACTGATTATCTGACTGGAATTGGCGTAAGAGTGAAGTATATGCACAGCGAAGTGATCGCACTTGACAGAGTTGAGATATTAAGGGGATTGCGACTCGGTGAATTTGATGTCCTGGTAGGGGTTAATTTATTAAGGGAAGGGTTGGATCTTCCGGAGGTCTCACTGGTTGCAATACTGGATGCTGATAAAGAAGGATTTCTCCGTTCGGAAAAATCTTTGATGCAGACCGCAGGCAGAACAGCGCGGAATGTAAATGGTCTTGTAGTTATGTATGCCGATAGAATTACAGACTCTATGGATAAAGTTATTAAAGAAACAGCAAGAAGAAGATTGATCCAGACTGAATATAATTCAGAACATAATATCGAACCTACTACAATATTTAAAACTTATGAAGAAATAATGTCAGCAACTGTCGTAGCTGATTCGAAAGCCAAGTATGAATCCGGAAAGAGTAAGAAAAAGAAAGATGAGAAAAAATCAACGCTGAGCATTTTAACGGATCCCATTAAAAATAAAATAAACAAGGAACAGAGAAGAGAGCTCATAGACCAGCTGAGAAAAGAAATGATAAATGCCGCTAAGGACCTTGAATTCGAAAGAGCTGCGGAACTGAGAGATGAGATAGAGAAGCTGGATGAATAATTCCTATCCGCATACTTTCTTAAACACTCTCAGAAAATTTCCGCCGAGTACTTTTTTTATTTCTTCTGAGGTGTAACCTTTATCAACAAGTCTCTTTGTAATCTCAGGATATGTGCTTGCATCATAAAGTTCATTAGGCGGAGTGATACCGCCGTCAAAGTCAGAACCAATTCCGACAAAATCAATTCCAACCAGATTTTTTATATAATCTATGTGATCAATGACTTTCTCTATGGAAGTCCCGCCGAGAATGTTTTTATCCGAAAGAAATTTATCCCTCTCCTCGTTGTATCTGATCAGATCATCTCCGTATTTCTCATTCAGCTCATCAAGTTCTGCAGTATATTTTTGATAAGCATTAAGCGTTCTGTTCATGTCAGCATCTTTATCAAGAAATTTATCATAGAAATTGACTCCGATATAACCGCCGTTCTTTGCTACGGCTTTTATCTGATCATCGGTTAGATTTCTGAAGTGAGGATTAATAGAATAACAATTTGAGTGTGAAGCTATAATCGGTGATGAGGTACTTTCCATTACGTCCCAGAATCCCGCTTCACTAAGGTGTGATACATCTATAAGCATTCCCACCTCGTTCATTCTTTTTACAACCTGCACACCGAACTCGGTCAGACCTCCCTGCTTCCCTCTTTCTGTCTCATCACGCGCAGAAGTAGAAATTCCGTTTGAGTTATTCCACGTAAGCCCGATATAGCGGACACCGTTTTCAAAAAATGTATCAATATTATCCAGATTTTTTTCGATCGCAGTTCCTCCTTCTATACCTATAAGTCCGCAGATCTTTTTTCCGTTTGTGATTCTTATAATGTCATCATAATTTTTTGCAAATTCCAGATCAGATGCATTTTCGCTTTCAATATACTTTAATCTGTCTATCTGAGACATTACAAAACTGTATGATCTGCTGAGCTTGTTTATAGGTATCCAGACTGCGAATACCTGAACATCCAGACCACCGGATCTGAATCTCGGAAGATCAGACTGCGTAAATCCGTTTAGCTGTCCGAAGACCGCACCTTTATCAAAAACTTTCCAGATAAAATCATTGTGCGTATCAACCAATAAAGCATCATAATGCAGCTGAAGATAATTAATTTTTCCCGTACTGTCTTTTTTTGTTTCTGAATTTTTATTCAATACAATTTCTTCATTAACATTTTTAATGGAATTATTACTGACATTTTCAAATCCGGCATGATTAAATTTTTGATAATTTACTTTGCTTTCTTCTTTTATAAATATCTTGTGGTTAAAAAGTAAAACTAAAAATATTAATATAACAGAAAGACTTAATATTAAAAATTTTCCGTGATTTTTCATTTAAAATTGTTACTTAGCTTTTTATTACCTAATACTCAATGCTCAATGCCCAATAATCAAAACTCAATACCAAATACTTAATACCAAATACTTAATACTTAATACATAAACTGGCATAGCCAGAACCAAAAAAGTTTTAAA
>CAZLOL010000008.1:0-40437 GCA_964561045.1 uncultured Ignavibacteriaceae bacterium
TTATCAAGTTTATCAAGTTTATCAAGTTTATCAAGTTTATCAAGTTCATCAAGTTCATCAAGTTTATCAAGTTTAACAAGTTTAGTAAGTTTAGTAAGTTTTATTAATAAGGAAAATTCCAAATTTTACAAATTCTACGAACTTTACGAACTTTACGAACTTTACGAACTTTATGAACTTGATAAACTTGATAAACTTGATAAACTGTATAAACTAAATAAGAAATCTCCCGCTTTCCATAACCTTTTCGTCTTCAAGCCATATATCCATATCGATTCCCACACAGTCTATATGCGTAGTGGAAACCCAGTCAGCGCCTGTATGTTCTGCATAAGGATGACCGAAAGCCATGTGAATGCTCGGAAGCTTTTCATCCTGCAAGATGTGACCTATCACTTTTGAGAGAGCAATATTTGTTCCGATTGCAAATTCACCAACCCTGTTACTGTTTTCATCAGTCATTGAGTAAGCAGTGAATTCATCAAGCAAAGCGTCATTGCTGCAGGTCATCTTTTTAATTCTGGAATCTTCAATGTCTATATAAAGCGGATTTGCTTTCATGTCGCCGTACTTCTGACAAAGGTAGTCGCCGACAACTCCGTCAACAACAAAGAGTCCGTCTACATTAAGCGGGGAAGTAAATATCTCACCGCCCGGCAGATTGCCCCATTTATCCACGGAAATTATTCCGCTTGTTTTCAGCCAGTTGAGTTTATGTGAAAATTCCGCTACGATATCAGTACCGCCTTTTGATTTACACTTTATATATCTTGCCTTGCGCGCTTTTTCTATGAGCTTCTGACTCAGTGCATCTACGGCTAAAAAATCTGCTCTCATACCTTCTTTCATGATCTGTTTGTTAATATTCACCATATGAGCATGTCTGATCTTATGCATATTGACAATACCAGTCATCTGAATTCTTGAACTTAGTTCTCCGGTCTGAGCCTGAGCGCAGAATATACTTACCTGAGACTTTGCAAGGTCTTCAAGTATTTGTTTAGGCATATTCGGTGTTGGTCTTGGAGTATAATCTTCAATTAACATAAGACTGTATTCCGAGCCGATTTTTTTGATTTCATGCACCAAAGAAGATGCTATTTCGAGCGAATCATTATCGGTTATAATAGTTATTCTTTCCTCCGGTTTAAGACGAAGGCATGCATTGATTGCATTAAAAGCTCCTTGACTGAGATCCTGATCAAAATCTATATCAGCAATAAAAGAATTTTTCATTTTGAAGTAATATTTTTTTTAGTTTTAGTATTTGCTTTAGAAGTTTTTGGGGTTTTTGCTGTTTTAGAGGTTTTAACAGCCGGTTTAATTATCGGAACATTGTTCAGAGGTTTATAATCAAGTCCTATGTGTGTTTCATCAATTATAAAATCAACTAATTTTTTGTAATCTTCACCGTTCTCATAAAAAGTCCTGATCTGCCTGTCTGCACCTGTCCCGTGTTCCATGATCTGGAAAATATAATTTATTTCTTCACGGCTGCCGAGTTCATCTACTACATCATCAATAAACTCAAGCAGTTCTTTTGCAAGTTCGGTAAACGGAACTTCAATTTGCTTTCCGAAATCAATAAGCTTACCGCTGATGCCGTATCTCGAAGCGCGCCATTTATTTTCCATCATCAAAGCCCGGTCGTAAATCCTGAAGCCGAGATTCTGCTGAATCAGTTTGTGCAGCTTTACAACTACAGCCTGAATCAGAGCAGCCAATGCGATTGTCTCATCAACCCTAAGCTGTACGTCACAGATCCTGAACTCAAGAGTATTAAAGAAAGGATGTGCTCTGATATCCCACCAAATCTTTTTGGCGTTATCAATACAGTTTGTTTTAATGAGAAGGTTTATATAATTGTCATATTCAGCCAGGCTCATGAAGAAATCTGGGATTCCCGTTCTGGGAAATTTATCGAACACTTTAACCCTGTATGATTTAAAGCCGGTGTCTCTGCCGAGCCAGAAAGGCGAGTTGGTTGATAAAGCAAATATATGAGGAAGGAAATATCTGGCGGCATTCATGATATGAATTCCTATCTCCCTGTTAGCTATGCCTACGTGAACATGCATACCGAAGATCAGATTTGCCCGAGCCGTTTCCTGCATTTCTTTTACGATCTCTGCATATCGCGGATGGTCTGTGATCCTCTGATCTCTCCAGTGTGAAAACGGATGCGTACCCGCGGCAGCAATTCTGAGTCCGTGCTGATCTGCAAGCATTGCAAGGGAAGTTCTCAGATTTGTAACTTCCCTTCTTGCTTCCTGAATATTCTTACAAATGTTTGTCCCTGTTTCAATGACTGAAGCATGCATTTCAGGTTTGAAATTCTCTTTCAGCAGCAACTTACCCTCTTCAAATATAGCCTGAATGTGAGACTGCAGTTCACGGGTTTCCGGATCAATGATCATGAACTCTTCTTCAATTCCTAATGTATATGTTTCCTGATTATCTGGCTGCAAAATAATGATTATTTAGTTTTTTCTTTCTTTGCTTTTGCTTTGGCTTTTGGCTTTATTGAATCAGTCTTTTTTTTTTCATTTGTTTCATGCGATAAAGACTCACCGCTTGCAAAAGATTTGATAAAATTTCCCCAGGTCAGATTATTCATTCCGGTTTTGTGATTTTTTGCTCTTCTGATAGCCATATTAGCGGCTGCTTCCACTACCCAGTCAAAATTTTCCTGTCCGACGGAATTAACATCAGCATCCGGAGCAGGATTACAGAAATCTATTGCAACCGGTATGCCGTCCCTGACAGCAAATTCCACTGTATTAAAATCGTATCCTAAAGCATTATTCAGTCTTAAAACATAATCTTTGATTGTATCGAGAAGTTTTTGTTCGGCCGGGGCTGCATTTGAAACATATCTTAAATGATGCGGATTTCTCGGTTCATAAGGCATGATCAATACATCCTGCCTGTCAATACAATAACATCTGAAATAAGAATCAAAATTTATTTCTTCCTGAAGCATCATTACTAACTGATTGGTCTCTTCATATTTGGCAAAAAAGTCCGCAGGATCATCTACCTGATATACGCTTTTCCATCCCCCGCCGGAGAATGGTTTGAAATAAGCAGGAAATCCTATATATTCGAATATCCCTTCCCAGTCCATCGGGAATGCTAAGTTTCTGAATGAATTACCTGTAGTGTCAGGCGGATGCTGATTTGAAGGGAGTAATACTGTCTTTGGAACAGGAACACCGACACTTAGAGCTATGGCGTTATTAAAAAACTTATCATCAGCTGCCCACCAAAACGGATTGTTAATTACTGCTGTACCCGTTATTGCTTCATTTTTTAAATATCCCCTGTAAAACGGTACATCCTGTGAAATTCTGTCAATTATCACATCGTAACCGCAGGAAACACCCTGTTCTACTTTATCAATTGAAACGAATTCCGCTATGATACCGTCTTCATTTTTCTCATTAACTCTTTCAACAAATGCCTGGGGAAATGTATTTTCCTGACCGAATAAGATTCCGATTTTTTTCATTAATTTTATTTTGCTCCTTAAAATTGTTTTTAATTTATAAATATTTTTCCGTCAACTTAATACAAAATCCTGAACTGAATCAGTTTTTCTGAAATATATTCTGCTTATAATGTTGAGTTTTACAAATTAATAAAATTTTGCTTAATATTATATGAAGAATCAAATGCAAACCAATAAATTAAAAATAAAGGATACTCTATTATAATACTTGATATTATTTATTAATGGGTTTATATTTGAACCAAATATCATGGGCAAATTCAAAACACATATCAGAATTTTATTTTTAATTTTATTTTCTTCAGGATTTTTATATGCAGCCGTAACTCTTCAGTATTTTGTCGCCAGGGATAATGCCGACGGTGTATTTGTAGAATGGAAGACAAGCGATGAAGGAGGAACTGCGAAATTTGAAATTGAAAGAAGCGCAGATACTCCTGATAACTTTATTTATATAGATTACAAAAACGCTAACGGCAATAATTCATATTATTCTTATCAGGATAATTCAGTTGAATATAACAGTGGCAGATCCACTTCAATATATTTTTACAGGTTAAAATGTGTAGAAGGAAACGGCAATTTTACATATACAAATCATATAACTGTCTCTCATACGGTATCAGGGATCAGGAGCACCTGGGGCAGTATAAAGGCGATTTTTAGATAGTAAAATATTTTAAACTTCTCAAAATAACTTTAAAAATATTTTCGAAAGGAGATAATCTTGGCAGAATCTACACGCACATTAAACATAACCCCCGAAGAAATTCAGCAAGGCAAGACAATGGCAATCGTTGCTTATCTGATTTTTTTCATACCCCTTTTGATGGATGATATGAGGAAAAATAAGTTTGTCATGTTTCATACAGAACAGTCTATCGTATTACTTTTATTGAATATTGCTGCGGGAATAATCGGGACCATTACTTGCGGAATCGGTCTTGTTCTCTATATACCGTGGCTTATATTACTTATAATGGGCATTATGAATGCAGCTAACGGAGAAGTAAAACCGCTTCCTGTTATCGGAATTTACGGGGAGAAGTTCAATCTTGTAAAGTAGTTACTTTTTGTAAAAATATGAAAAGCAATTGTCTCAGTAAAGAGATGATTGCTTTTTTGTTTACAGATTATTCGGTTATTAAAAACCGTTAGGTTTAAAAAAATCTGTTCACTTATTAAGTTAACATTTGATAACATCAGTCGTATACAATATTAATTTCAAGTTAACTTAATCATTACAACAATGCCATCAGAATTACAAACTGCAAAAACTTTTTTTCTTGTTTCAGGAATTCTTAATATACTTGGTTTCTTGGGATGGGGGACATCTACTGTTATTGGAGGGATCGCAACCTGTGGCGCAGGATGCCTGATAGGCTTTCTCCCCGCAATAAATATAATCAGCTGTATTATGGATTTTATCGCCTATAATAAACTGAATACCCTCAATCAGAAAGGTACATTCAGCACAATTCAGACAGCGGCAGTATTTCAGATAATTACAATATTAACGGGTAATATTGTAAGCTTTGTTTTCGGGATCATCAATTTAAATAATTTTGGAAAAGAACCTGTAAGTTCTTTTTTGAAGGAGAAGGAAATTTATTAGAATTTTCAGTAATTCATAAGTTTCTTAAGACTCTGTCCTGATAATAATATCTTAAAAAAATTATGAATGATTAATTAAAAAATATGTTCGAGAAATTAGAAAAAGTAAAATCACGGTATCACGAGATTGCAGTGCTTCTTGCAAAAGAAGGAATAACAAATGATCAGAATGAATTCAGAAAGCTTTCCAAAGAATATTCAGGTCTGGAAGATATAGTAAATGCATATAACAACTATCTGCAGACAAAAAAGGAAGTCGAAGATAACAGACAGCTTCTTTTTGAAACGAATGACACAGAAATGAAAGAGCTTGCAAAAGCTGAACAGGAAATTCTGGAATTAAAACTTGAAGAGGTCGAAAATGAAATAAAAGAGCTTCTTATTCCGAAAGATCCGGTAGATGATAAAAATGCGATTCTTGAAATACGCTCGGGAACAGGAGGAGAAGAGGCTGCTTTGTTTGCAGCTGATCTGTACAGAATGTATTCAAGATATTTTGAAAACAAGAGGTGGAAAGTGGAACTGATTGAATTTAATGAATCATCCACACCCGGAGGTATTAAGGAAGTCGTTCTTAATGTCAGCGGCAAAAGCATTTATGGCGATCTGAAATATGAAAGCGGCGTTCACCGCGTTCAGAGAGTTCCGAAGACCGAAGCAAACGGGAGAGTTCATACATCTGCAGCTTCAGTTGCAGTCTTTCCGGAAGCGGAAGATTTTGATCTGGAAATAAATGAAAATGATCTGAAGATAGACGTATTCCGTTCCGGCGGGGCAGGAGGTCAGAATGTGAATAAAGTTGAAACTGCCATCAGAATAACTCACATTCCAACTAATACAGTGGTACAGTGTCAGGATGAACGCTCGCAGATAAAAAATAAAATGAAGGCGATGAAAGTTCTTCGTTCAAGATTATATGAAGTCGAACTCGAAAAACGGGATCAGGAACTGATTACTCAGAGAAAAAAGATGGTAAAATCAGGTGACAGAAGCGATAAGATCAGAACATATAATTTTCCTCAGAACAGGCTCACCGATCACAGAATAGGTCTCACGCTTTACAATCTCTCCGATGTTATGGAAGGCGATCTTGATGAGATCATTGACAAATTAAAAACAGCAGACAGAGCTGAAAAGCTTGCTGAGACAGAGTCTTAGATTTGGAAATTGGAATTTCGAATTTTGAATTTAACTTATTTTAATTTTATGATGAATTTTATAAGATTAGTAGTATTTCTTTAGATTCTAAAATAATTTCAAATTCTAATATTCTAAATTTATTCTAAATTTATTCTAAAATGAATTAAATTCAAATTCCAAATTGAATAAATTCCAAATCCGAAATTCCAATTTCCAAATCAAAAGAACGCTTTTAGCTCCGCTCTTCCGGTATGAAGAATATTACCACCGCTTTCTGAACGGCCGTCATAATTCAGAGTTGCCTGAATATTTTTACTGATGCTGTAATCAAAGAAAGCCCTCCAGATAAAATTCTTTCCTTCCTGTCTCCCGTTTGTAAGTTCATAAGGAAAAGATGCATTCGACTGATTCAGTCTCACCTCGTTCCTTTCAAGCTCTGCCCTCAGTCTGCCGGTAAATGTGAATGAATAAATGAAACTCAGTATCTGCTGATTTATGTCTGCCTGCACCGGAACGGAAGGATACTTGTCTACAGCCCTGAAAAAATTCAGCTGAAAATCACTTTCTATTTCCTGAACCGGTCTGTATGAAAGATCTGAAAGAAAACCTTCAAGTTTTATGTCCCGGTTTCTTACTGAATTTACAGGTGCTTCATTCCTGTCAAGATTATTCTGATATTCAAAGAGAGTTGTGACATCTCTTGTCAGACCTACCTTGAGTTTTACTGACTTTTGAATGGAGTATAATCTTTCATTGCCGCTTACATACTGATTGAATGCCCTCTGCTGAATATATCTGAGTTTTAAGGAATATGAAGGATTGAATTCAAAAAAATTTATGTCCTGCTGAAACAGCTGCACTCCCACAAGAGTATTTGAATCATTCTGAAAAGAATTAAAATTAAGGAAATAAATATTATCGGTATTGGGATCAGAACTTTTTTCTTCGGCTCTTAAATAAGTTTCAGCAGTCGTGTTTCTTAAAAGTTCGGACAGGAAATCCGTTCCTGTAACCGTTACAAATCTTGAAGGTTTCAGATTAATTCTTGCAGATGTATTAAGAGACGATACGGGAAACAGATCATTGGTAGGAACGTTTATCCTGATATAATTTCCGTCATTAAAAATTGTCAGCTGAAATTCATTCTCATCCTTCAAACCATTTCCGTTCAGGTCGCCAAGGTAAATGTAATTTCCTTCACCTACTCTTGTTTCGACAAAAACTTTTTCTATTTTGGACAGCCTCTCGCTTGTGACGTTATAGAAAAGATCAGTCTGAAATGCGCTGTTGAGAGGATCAATTCGTGTCTGCCAGTTTACCAGTACGGTATTGTTGTTCTCGTTTGATTCGGAAATAAAAGCCTCGGTAAATATTTTCTTTCTGAAAGTCAGCTCAAATAAAGTCGAAAACCAGTTCAGACCCGCATACCTTAATCCATACAATTGTGTAAAAGAATTTGACTCGTCCAGCATCACTCCGTTAAGAGGCTGATTGTCTTCCCTTAACTCTATTCCCGCGAAAAAATTAAAATCATATAAATTATTCAGCATCAGCCTGGGTTTGATTTCATTGAATGAAAAGCTTCCCGATTCAAGACTGTCTCCTGAAGAACCTTCGAATAAATTCTCCCGGTCTTCCTGTTTATATTCAAGCCTTAGTTCAAAATTCGGATCATCATAAGAATTTCCTCCCAGAAATTTTTTGTAGCCTGCAATAGCCGACTGCTTTATCCAGCTGCTTGCGGTCTGAGTGACTGAATAATTGCTGTTTGTTAACTCTATTCTGTATGAAAGTTCCGGAAAACTCATGGAATCATTTCTGAGGGCAAATTCACCGACAGTTCTGAGTGAGTTGAATACATCACCTCTCAGCAGCTGACCGAAAGATCCTTTAATATCAAGGTTCCTGGATGGGATAACACGCAAAGAAATTTCGTGAAGGTCTTCCGTTAATTTATTTGTATCCTGAATATCATATTCTCTGTAAAACTCTACCGGATTATATCTTTCAAGAGGAAGGTATAATTTATTGACAAGTTTTTCCTTTAGTTTCAGTTCAACTGTATTCAGTTTAAGACCAAATACGTTGAAATTATATTTATTCAGACCGAGAGTCGCAAGTACTGCAACTCCGTTGTTGTTGTTGTCTCCAAGACCTGAAAATTTATTGGCATCATATACTGATAAGGCTGACTCAACATTAAACGTCAGCTCTTTTCTCGGAGAAGATTCGTAAGTTAAGTTCAGGTCGGCTACCTGATGAGCATTTGGTACCGGAATAAAAACTACCGTGTCAAAATTTCCCTGATCCGCACCGACAAAATTATACTGGAACTGGCTCTGCTGAATATAATTTCCTTTTCCCTGTCCGGTAAACGAAAACACTACCTGATAAACTGCATTGGAATCATTAGGAAGATACTTATAATAATTGTAATTTATTTCATTTATCACAGTGTCAGATTTTACATAAAGACCCAAACCTATTCCGGCTGAATCCGTCCCTACAAAGACCACACCTGATTTGACGGCTTTTAACCTGTCATCGCCTGCATTTTCAAGTATCAGCTTGTCCTGTTCCGTCAAAGTGAAATCGATCGGCTTGTCCTGGTTGTCATCCTGATTTACATAAGATGCCGTTAACCTTAATTTATTTCTGAAAAGATTTAGTGTGTTGGCTCCGGATATGATCGCTCTGGAATATCTTCTGTCAGTGTATTCAAAATCGACTATGATCCGGGAATCGCTTGTTATGAGCCTGTTGTTTGTAAAAGTAATGGTACCAATTCCGTAATCAATTGTATAGTCCGCCTGTTCACCTCTTGTCATGGGATTACCGTCCAGATAAACTTTTTCAGTACCCGATAGTATCAGTATATTGATCTCATTATTTGTACCGACAAGGTAATATGGTCCCTGAATTTCATCTCTGCCGTTGAACTGATTTGTTGCGAAGAGTCCTCTTTGCACGGCACCGCTGAGAAATATGTTTCCGGTTTTATAATCCGCATATCCTTTGGCACCCTGAATTTTTCTTTTGAAATTCAGAAATTCGTTGTTTACAAAATCAACATTTATATCGCCGATAGTTCCTATAACGTTATTACTTTTTATTTCAATAAAAACCTTATCCAGTTCCTGAAGTTTTTCAGTATTCCCTTCAGGTTGAATTGGAGAATTTTCATCGGTAAGCGCGGCATTGATCTCAATATCATCAGTAAGTTTACCGTTAAGCTGAAGTCTGAATCCCGAATTAAGGGAAAGGTCACGGTTAGAGCCTATGTTTACTCCACGGAAAAGACTCCCTGATTTTTCCAGTTCTGTTCCTTCAAATATGCTGCCGATGAAATCCTTCTTCTGAGTAGCGATCTGAACAGTATCACCTGTGATTGTATCCCGCTCTATAAGTATGTCAAAATTAGAATATTCCTCTTTAAGATCATACGGAAACACGTCATAATCAATATTAAGATTGTATATCTGAAAAGTGTCAAGTTCATATTTTTTAAAAAGATCCCTGCTGAGATTAATAATGCCTTCGCGGTAGTCTAAGGTATAATCCGATATCGGAATAAGAACTTTATTCTGTATGGTAAGAATATCAGAGAACTGTATTATGAATTTATCATTTATATTAATTAACGTATCCTGATAACCGATCTTTGCAATGTATGTTTTATAATTCGGATTCTGCTGCTGTGAATACAGAACAGTTGAGAGAAGAAAAACCGGAATTAGAAATATAAATTTTTTGATCAACATTAAATCATTTTTATTTAACCGTTAAGTTCACAATTAATTACTGCAGCTTCTAAATTTTTATTGCGAACCATTTCCATTCTTATTTACACTTAAACGTCAGACTGCTCTACATGAAACCTAGTTTGGATCAGTGGTCAGACGTTTTTAAATTAATAGCTTAGCGGTTAAAAATATTTGCTGGTTTAAAATGGTAAGTATTTAATCAAAAAAATATTCTATTTGTTTTTATTAAGATTTAATAATTGTGAAAGCTGTTCGTCAATGGCAATTTCACCTGCCCTGTATCTCATTATTTTATTTCTGATCTCATTGAAGTTATAAGTTAAATTAACAAACAAGCCGAACCTGTCACTGATCTCAAATCCTGAAATTATAAAGCCTGCTTTCAGCTTTGCTACAATGACGTGATTATTTGTAACTATATGGCTGCTCGTTATTTTTTGAAATCCTTTTTCCTTTATATTTTCGATCAGCAAAGATAACAAGCTTTTATATATTCCCTTATTTCTGAATTCTTCAAAGATCCCGGTATTTCTCATAAAAAATGTTTCTTTGTTCAACTGTTCACCAAGAAACCACCCAATCCTTGTATCCCCTTATAAAATATAAAGTCTGAGCTTATAATAATTCTCAGTCACCTTGCTTATCTCAGATAAATTATCTTTCTCTTTTTCACTAAGAATCTCTTCTATGTGAAATACAGTATTACCTGAAAAAACAATGTCTCTGTTCTTTATAAAATAATTCATGAATTCTTTTTCATTTGTTGAAATTTCTACAGTGTAATCTTCGAAAAGAATGTGATTGATCGTATCCGGATTCATACTTTACAAATAAATTACTGATTAATATATCCCTGTTTCATCAGTTGCAGAAACATTCGACTGCGGACTCTTATCGGTTTTTCTTATCATAAGAGTTGCAGAATTAATTTTAAAACCGTCCTCTTCATAATTTATTTCGATAGGAACATCTTCAATGAGCTTTACTGTTGTACCCGGGGTGGTGGTATTCTTAGAGTATATGAAATTCAAATTTCCCGATAAAGATTTCTTGATTCTTCCAAGTTCCCCGGAATAATTATTTGATACCGAATATGATGACATTCCCCCGAGGCAGATCTCTGACTGCGGAACATTGTCAATGATCAGTTCAAAACATTTTTTTCTGAACAATAAATATATAAAAAACAAAATCAGTCCAAGGAGCAATGCAATTAATCCTATAAGCACAAAGAGTCTCCACGGTCCGTACTTCATTCTTATTTCAAGAGGTATCTTTGTAACAATCTTTTTATCTTTTAGCACAGGCTGAAATATCTCCGGTACTGACTTTAAAGCAAACAGTTCCTGAAATGTATTCACATAATTCTGATCAAGAAGAATATCCACCTGCGAAACATCAAGTACCAGGTCGCCGCCTATACTGAAATCCTCTTTGAATATAGTATTGAATGAAAAATTCGGGGTGATCTCGGGAAGATTGAATATAACCGAAAATCCGGTTACTTCACCTTCCGGAGAAACATTGCTTACAGTCGATGGTGAGATAGTCTGTGTACCGAGTGACTTTACTGAATAATCTGAAGATGTAAAATTATCGAGTCCAACATTAAGCTTTGCGCTTTTTATAATATAAGGATACAGGTTTGATTTAAGAGAAAGATCGTTGAATGTTTCCCTTACTTTCTGTCCTTCTTCAAACCCGAATCCTCTTAAAGTTGAACCGTCAAAAAACAATTTTCCTTCCGTGATTTTGCTTTGTGTTACTTTTGGCTTAAGAATAATTGTTCCGATATCCAGAGGTTTCAGGGTAATGGCTTTTTGTTTTATTCCCACACTTCTCAAAAGATCATCAAAGTTCACAAGATCCTGCTGTGAAAGATTCAATTTTGAATATACAATGGCGTAAGCAACAAATCCACTTGTTGTATCATTTCCATCAGCAAGCTTTTCCGGGATTGGGTATAAAAGTATTTTCTGTATCCTGCTGTCATTTCTCAGTTTCTTGTAAAAATCAAGCGTGTTCTGATAAGAGGAATCGCCGCTTCCGGAATTATCATTGATATTATCAGTGATCAGCCAGATTATTCCAGTGTTGCCTTTTACAGATGCTATTCCCTTGTCCAGCGCTTCGATAAGGTCTGTTGTTCCGGTCCTGCTGTCATTACCTGACATCAGATTGAATTTACTCATCACTTCATCCGGAATTAATTTTTCAGCATCTCCCTGAAATAATATTTTCGGTGAAACAATACCTCTTTTCGGATCTGTCTTTGTAAAAAGCATGATATCTGCATTATCTCCGGATTTAACGGAATTTCTTATTAAAGCTTTTGAGAATAATTTGAAAGTGCTCTGAGGTTGCAGATAATATGGAGACATGCTGCCGGAGTTATCGAACAAGAATATAAACTGGTTTCCGT
This sequence comes from uncultured Ignavibacteriaceae bacterium, assembly GCA_964561045.1. Lineage (GTDB taxonomy): Bacteria > Bacteroidota > Ignavibacteria > Tepidaquicellales > Tepidaquicellaceae > JAGPCH01. The sequence continues at coordinate 12,452 of CAZLOL010000008.1, forward strand.
CCTGGGCAGATATTCCTGAGCAGGAAAAAAGTATAATAACTGTAATGACAAAGAGTCTGTACTTTTTCAGACTATTAAGATTTAAATGAATTTTCAATTTTAATATTAAGATTAAAATGTAAAAAATATTGATCAGGGTTAAGCATTAAATATGTATGTTTAGTTTATCATTTGTAAAGACCTCAAGAATTCCGTTAGCAGTCAGTACAAATATATCATTGTCAGATATCACTGCAGAAACTATTTCAACAGATTCGTTTTTCTCATTTGAAGCAATTACATATCCTTCTGCTTCCTGAAATCTGTTAAGGTTACAGAATACAATTTTATTGCTTTGAGAGATCACAAGAATATTCTTACTGATGCATTCGATTTTATTTTCAAATTCATCTTCATGGCTGTAAACCTGCAGTCCGCTTGACTTGCAGTACTTCCATCCGTCAAGTGTTCCTATAAAAATATTATCCGCAAATCCGCCGATGGAATTTATGTAAGTGTTTTTAATCCCCGTGGTTTTCAATCTGTAATTTACAGGCGGCATATCAATATAAAAGAGCTCATTATCAAGTGCCGTAATATAAATCCTATAGTTCAAATAAAATATAAAGGAATTTTCATCAGTTTTTATATTAAGCATCTCTTCCCTTGCAACCATTCTCTCAAGATCATAAATTAAAATGGAATTATCATAAAGTATATATACACATCCGTCTGCAATGCATATTCTGTCAGAAAGAAAAGTCTTTGCTTCAAACGCAAAATCAAAAACAGGGTTAATATTTTTTGTATCTATGATCCTGATAAATGCATTCTTTCCGGAAATATTATATTCGGTAAAAACTATGAAATCCTTATGCCTGTTAATACTGCTCCAGATAAAAAAGTCCTTATCGGCATGGTAAATCTCTTCCGGAAGATTTGTACCGTCAGTATTTGTCCTGATTCTGAAAATTTTCTTTAAGGAATTTAAGTAAATTGTATTTCCATGCACAAGACCAGTTTTCTCAAAGGATTCGTTTTCAATAAAGATCTTATCTTTTATTTTACCGGTGAATCTGTCAGTAAGGTAAATACATCCTGTCCGTGAAGCTGTGATTATATATTTATTATTTTCAAGTATTGAATTAAAAAATTCATCTTTAAGCCTGAGGCTGAATTTTTTTCTGAATCCATTGTCTATTCCTTCAGGAAATTTCAGGTCCGTAATAAACGAATTATTAAGAAAAGAATTGCCTCTGTAAAATGAATTGACTTCTGAATTCCGGATTTTTTCTTCGTATCCGGCTTCAATATCCTCAACTTCAATTATCTTCTCTTCTTTTTCCTGCTCATTGTCGAAATCTATTACGATCCTGTTTTCATCATTATCTTCCTCTTGCTTTACATTGTCTGCCGCACTCTTTTTTTCTTCCTCATCATTAAACTCTATTATTATTTTTTCTGACATAATTTTTATGCAAATATATTTTAATAAAAGATAGTACCCCAGCTAATATCTAATTGCTATTTCTCATTACTAATTACTCATTGTTCATTACTCATTGAAAAGCTTGCCCTGGTAAGCCTGTCATTAATGGCAATTCCAAGTCCTTCATTGATTAATTTTTTCCACACAATGAGATCGTAATTCTGATTGTCCATTTTTCTCAGATCAGAAAATAAATTCAGTGCTATTTCACTGAAGTCATTGTATTTACTGAAATCAAGCATTCCAATGTTTTTATCAGAAACACTTTTGATCCATTCAAAATCATCTACACAGCACAAAGGTGTTACAGGAGCGTAATGACTTTTTAAAAGACCGGGAGAAATAATTTTTCCGGAGTCATTTTCACTTATCTTTCCTATGACCTTTTCAATATCCTCCTTTGTAACAAAACCATGTCTTAATATTTTAATATCATCATCAAGAAAGCTAATAATAGTTGATTCGATCCCAATCTTGCATCTGCCCCCGTCGAGAATAAAATTAATCCGGCCTTCCAGTTCGATCAAAACATCCTCCGCTGATGTGGGAGAAATCCTTCCTGACCTGTTTGCTGAGGGAGCAGCTATTGGTAACTTTGTTTCTTTTAATACATCCCTGAATACAGGATGAGAAGATATTCTTAATCCGACACTGTTATTCCCTGCAGTTACTATGTCGGGAATTATCTTTTTTTTCTTTAATACAAAAGTTAACGGTCCCGGAGAAAATTTTTCTGCAAGTTTATAAGCTTCATCTGGAATATTTTCAGCATACTTTTCAAAATAGTTAATATCATAAACATGAACTATTACCGGATTAAATGAAGGCCTTTCCTTTGTTCCGTAAATTTTTAAAACTGCATTTTCATTTAAAGCATCTGCACCCAAACCATAAACTGTTTCAGTAGGAAGCCCGACTACATTTCCTGATATTATCTCCTTTACCGCCTTATTTATATCTTTTGTAATTATAGTCATATAAAATTTTATATCACATCATCTTTGTGCAAGTACAACTGATTCAAGATAGCTTACTCTTCTTCTGAGCTCGCCGCTTCTGTAAGCCAGATGAAATATCAAAGCCGAAAAGAGAAATAAGAATGAAAGGAACACAAATCCCAGTCGGAATACATAATTGAACAGCATTATAAGCGGATCATAGAATGTTTTTTCAAGCAATTCGCTTTTTTCTTTTTTGTAAAGATTCTCATCCACATTTTCAGAAGTGAAGAATTTCTTTATCTTCTCTATCTGAAGTTCGATCTGCCTTGATTTATAGACCAGTTCATCCAATTTATCATCGACTGACTCTATGTAACTTTTTCTGAAGCCCGAAAGCTCGAGTGTTTTTTGGGAAATTGAATTAAACAACGGTTTCGTAAAGGAATTACCAAGCAAAGCCGTTAAAAATATCAGTCCGCTGACTGAATAAAGAAAAATATATGCGATCTTCATATTAATTTTTTTAAAAATAGCTTTTAAATAAAAAAAATAATATGTGATAATGATTCTGAGATAATTTTTAATTATTTTTGTCAATACGGGAACCAACAAAATATAAATATTCCACACTAAATTTTTAGATTTCCTGACCGGAAATAATATTTATTAATTAAAAATTAATTTCTGCTTATGAAAAAAATATTGTTCTTCCTGTTATGTATTTTAATTTTAATGATCTGGGATCTTCAGAACCGGATCGCAGCACAAAATCAAACCGAAATGAAAAAAGAGGAAACCAAAAAAGGAAAGGTGACAGGAATCGGAGGAATATTCTTTAAAAGCAACGACCCTGAAAAGTCCAGACAGTGGTATAATAAGAATCTCGGACTTGTCACAAACGAGTACGGCTCATTATTTGAATTCAGAACGGGTGCAGATCCAGATAAAATAGGTTATCTTCAATGGAGTCCGTTCCCTGAGAATACGAAATATTTTGATCCGTCTTCAAAAGAATTTATGATCAATTACAGAGTGGAAAACATTGAAGCTCTTGTTGAAGAATTAAAAAGCAACGGTGTTAACGTTTTGGATTCGATCGAAACATATGATTACGGAAAATTTGTTCATATTATGGATCAGGAAAATAATAAGATAGAACTCTGGGAGCCGGTAGATAGTGTGTTTACGGATACGAATGAAGGTAAAACGACGAAGTAGGTTTTTAGTTTCAGGTATTAAGTATAAAGTATTAAGTATAAAGTATTAGGTATTAAGTATTAATATTAGGTATTAAGTATTAGGTATTGAATAATAAATATTGTTATTATTTCTATAGTAGTACTAATTGAAGCATTTTTTAGATTTTATAAAAATTCACTATTGTTTACTTTATACCAAATACCTAATACTTAATACCAAATACCAATTTAAAACACCAAAATATTATTCACAACTCTTTTAAATTCTTCCTTGCTCATAATGCTGTCACAGCCGGCTTTGAAGACTTCTTCCCTGTTCACTTTGCCTGAAAAAAGATAAATGATCTTTTTATTCTTTGCGCTGCTATAATTTCGTATTTCATTTACTAATTTCACTGAATCAATTTCTACAAGGTCATTATCTATAATGATCAGATCTAAATTTACAGATGAAGATTTTTCTAAGGCAATCTCATAATCGGAAACTTCTTCTGTGCTTACCTGACAGTTTAGTTTTGTAAGAGTTAATGATGAGATTTTTATAATGCTGATTAAGTCTTTATCGGATGAAATAACTAAAATTTTTCTTGTATTCATTTATAATGTTTTAGCCGTTTTCTAACTAATTTAATATTTTTTAATTAAGATTAAATGATTGACTGATAACTATGATATAAATTTTTTAACTTTGAAAGAACTGAATTGAAATGATTTATATCTGAATCTGAAATTTTATTAATCATTTCAGTTATAATTATTTTTAATCATTTCTAATATTAAATAATGTTAATCATTTCTGATAATTAATCATAGTCATCAAAAAAATCATTTAATCATAGTTAAAGATATATGCCTAAAATTACAATTGACGGCCGGGAAGTTGAATTCACGAAAGGTCAGACAATAATACAAGCTGCATTAAATGCAGGTATAGAAATAGCCCACTTCTGTTATCATCCGGGAATGAGTGTTGCAGGGAACTGCAGGATCTGCCTGGTTCAGATCGAAAATATGCCAAAGCTTCAGATTGCATGCGCCACACCGGCAACCGAAGGGATGGTTATTTATACAAAATCAGAAAAAACAATCCACGCACAGAATGCCGTAATGGAATTTCTACTGATAAATCATCCTCTTGACTGTCCGATCTGTGATGAAGCCGGCGAATGCAAGCTTCAGGATTATTCTTATCAGTACAGCGTAGGATATTCGAGATTCGATGAGCTTAAAAACGAAAAAGACAAAAGAGTAACGCTGGGACCAAACGTTATGTTCGATCAGGAAAGATGCATCAGCTGTTCTAGGTGCATCAGATTCTGTGATGAGATTGCAAAATCACCGCAGTTGACATTTGTTCAGAGAGGCGATCACGTAACCATAGAAACTTTTCCTGGAGAAGAGCTTGACAATCCTTATTCTATGAATGTAATAGAGATTTGTCCTGTCGGTGCTCTGACATCAAAAGAATTCAGATTCAAATCGAGGGTATGGGAAATGTCTTTCACTGATACAATATGTCCCGGCTGCGCAAGAGGTTGTAATTCAATAATGGGAGTCAGAAATAATAAAATACTCAGAATAGAACCCAGAGAGAATCTTAAGGTAAATGATTACTGGCTTTGTGACTGGGGAAGACTGAACACCACCAAGATGGTGAATGATGAGGAATTAAGGATCACATCTCCCATGCTTCGTCTTGATGAAAGTTCACTGGAAAAAGAGGTGCTCATAGATGTAAACTGGGACGAAGCCATTTCAAAAAGTATTTCATATCTTAAGAAATATGAAAGCAGTGAAATAATGTTTGTTGCTTCTCCTTTCTCAACCCTTGAAGATAACTTTGCATTAAAGAAATTCGCAAAGGAGATATACGGGAGTGATAACATTTTTTATATTCCTCTTATAGATGAGAATTTCGGAGATGATATATTAAGGAAATCAGACAAGACACCTAATGCAAACGGGTTAAAACTTCTAGGAATAAAACCTTATTCTAATGAAACCATAAATATTCTCACATCAGGAAAAATAAAAATACTTTATATTTTAAATGATGATATAATGAGAATACCCGGGGCGGATCAGATCGCAGGAAAAATTGAAGCGAGCATACAGCAGATCTCAATACATAACGGATATTCATCCGGCGCAAATATAATACTGCCAACTTCGACTTATGCTGAAGTGAACGGAACTTTAGTTAATTATCAGAACAGGATACAGAGACTGAAATCAGCGGTTGCTACACTTGAGGAAGAGAGACTGATAGGCGAGTTTTCCATGTCACGGCTGGATAAATTCGGTGCGCAGAATGACAGATGGACACACGGTACAAAATTCAATTCAAGACCGGGATGGAAAATATTGAAACTAGTAGCCAAAGCAATGGGTCACAAGTTTGACTTTGAAAATTCAGAGGAAGTATTTATTGAGCTATGTTCATCGATCCCCGAACTGAACGGGTATAATTACGAATCCGTAGGAAAAAATGGAGTTGTCATAGGAGAAAAAATATCAGTAGAAACAGAATAAAATTTTCCGGAATAAATATCTGAAACTCATTGCACAATGTGCAATGAGTTTTTTATTTTTCAAAAGTTGGTAAAAATTAATTTAGTTCGTATAGTATATATTTTGAATGATAAGTTACTTGTAATATAAAATAAACTAATATCTTTAACTTTTTTTTTAAGTATGTTAAAAATACAGAATCTCAGGAAAACCTTTTCTAATTCGGAAAACGAAAAATTCGATATTATTAACATACCATTTTTTGAAATGAATGACATTGATCAGACAGCAATAATTGGAGAAAGCGGGTCGGGTAAATCTACATTTCTTAATCTGATCTCAGGAATTGTAAGTTCCGATTCAGGGGAAATTTTGTTTAACGATACGAATATAACAAAACTATCCGGATCCAAAATGGATAAGTTCAGGGCAAAAAACATTGGATATGTTTTTCAGACTTTCAATCTTCTCCAGGGATTTACTGCGCTTGAAAATGTAATGCTTGGTATGATGTTTTGCGGAAAGGCAGATAAGAACATGTCACTCAAAGCTCTTGATAAAGTCGGACTTTCGGAAAGAATAAATAACAAGCCTTCCGAACTTTCAGTAGGAGAGCAACAGAGAGTAGCCGTTGCAAGGGCAATAGTAAATTCTCCGGGAATGATATTAGCAGATGAGCCGACAGCAAATCTCGACAGAAAAAATTCCGGAATGGTTATAGAGTTAATTAAAGAACTTTGTTTGAAGGAAAAAATAGCATTGATCATTGTATCTCACGAGTCAGACATTACTGGTAAATTTAAAAACAAAAGACTTTTTTCCGAAATAAATATTCAGGTCACTCATCCGCAAAACTGATTTTATAATGATAAAATGGGAATTTTAAGAATAGTATATAAAAATATAAAACAGAGGAGTCTTTCTTCACTGCTTACGATGCTGTCAATAATGCTCGGTGTAGCATTAGTGACTGCAATAATTTTACTCCGTCAGGAAAGTGAAGAGGCTTTTAATCAGACAGCAGCCGGATATGAGCTTATAGTCGGACCCAAGGGAAGTTCTCTCCAGCTTACACTGAATACTGTTTATCAGATCGGCATGCCGATACAGAATATGCCGTTAAGCACTTATGAGCTTCTGAAAAATGATAAGCGTGTAAAGCTTGCTGTACCTTATGTACTCGGAGATAATTTCAAGAATTTCAGACTGATAGGAACTGTTCCGGAAATATTTACTGAGTTTGAATTTAAGAAAGGGCTCAAATATAAAATCAGTCCGGGGCGAATTTTCGAAAATGATTTTGAAGCTGTAATAGGCAGTGAAACTTCACAGAAAACTGGTCTGAAAGCAGGAGATACTTTTACAGGTTCTCACGGTGTTGATTCATATGAAGGTGCTGAGAATCACGAAGAATATAAATTTAAAGTTACAGGTATTCTTGAAAAGACATTTACAGCAGCTGACAAGGTGATATTTGTTACAATGAATTCTGTGTGGAAAATTCATCATCATGAAGAAGAGAATAATAAAGATACAACATCTGTTTTAAAAAATGAGAACACGATCACCTCCATTTTGCTTAAGCTAAAGAACCCTGTTTACTTTGATCTTGTAAGGAGACAGATAAATGACAATAAATACGAAGGGATAAACGCACAGGCAGTATTGCCGGTATTAGAGATAAAACAGCTTTTTGATATCATTGGAAACATAAACTCAATACTGCTTGTGATTGCATATCTTGTAATATTTGTTGCAGCAATTTCTATCTTAGTATCGCTATATAATTCGATGAACGAAAGAAAGAGAGACATAGCTATTATGAGATCTCTCGGAGCGACGAAGTTTACTATATTAAAAATAATCGTTCTGGAAGGCGCACTGATCAGTTTTACAGGAGCATTGAGCGGGGTATTGGCAGGTCATTTAGCCATATTCATAATGAAGAATAAAATTTCAGATCTTGCAGGAATTCAGATATCAGGAACAAATTTTAATGTTTTTGAATTATACATTTTCGCCGGCACAGTTTTACTGGGAGTTCTTGTAAGCATGATTCCCGCATTAAAGGCTTACAAAACAGATGTAGCAAAAAATCTCAATCCTGTAAGCTAATAATTTTAATGTTGTATTAATAATCCGTTTTTACAAATTTACAACAAGATATTATGAAAGAAAAAATTAAATATGCGATATTTGGAATCTTCGTCTTAGGCGTATGCATTCTGTTGTTTTCAAACTCAAATTCAAAAGATAAATCTTATATTTATAATACACACGGTCAGAAGATTGATGTCAGGCAGGTAAATTTTTCCTCAGAAAATAATTTATTAAAAGACTCGACAGTTAAGAGAGGATCATTTGACGGAGATCAGACTGTGCCTGCTCCAAAGATGAGCGCAAAGCCATTCGATCCCAATGCACCTTTTACAAAACTTACCTTCAGAATGCTCAGGACATACATTCCGGGTAAAGCTCTTCCGGAAGACATAAAAGTTCTTAATGAAAATAATGTCGAGATACTCGGATTCATGACTCCGCTGAATGCACTGGAAAACATGGATGAATTTTTATTGTGTTCCGCTCCGCCTTTAAGCTGCTACTGTGCGCCGCCGATTTTTATAAATGAAATAATTTATGTAAAACTGATAAACAAGAGGACGGATTTCAAAACAGGTGCAGTGAGGATCAAAGGCCAGTTTCATGTTAATACTGATGTAAAAGACGAATACTCTGATATAATTTATACTATAAATGCTTCAGATATTGAATGATAAATTTTTCCGCTCAAGTTAATATTTCACCTGTAAAATTCTTTTTCATACCTGAATATTTATGAAAAAAATAAATTATGATATAATATATAAAGCCAAGAAGTCCGGTTTTTCCGACAAGCAGCTTGCTAATATTTTTAAAACTACGGAAAAGAATATACGTGATTACAGGTTTAAAAATCACATCATTCCTGTATATAAAACCGTTGACACATGCGCGGCTGAGTTTGAAGCAAGCACACCTTATCATTATTCTTCTTATGAAAAATTCAACGAGAGCAATTCTTCCGAAAGAGAGAAGATAATAATACTCGGAGGCGGACCTAACAGGATTGGTCAGGGAATTGAGTTTGATTACTGCTGTGTCAGGTGCGTAAAGGCATTACGTGAAGAAGGTTATGAAACAATAATGATAAACTGCAATCCGGAAACTGTCTCAACGGATTATGACATTACGGATAAGTTATACTTTGAGCCTCTTACCAAGGAAGATGTACTGAACATTGCTCATTATGAAAAAAATGTCAAAGGAATAATTGTAAGTTTCGGAGGGCAAACACCTCTGAAGATATCAAGAGAACTTGAGAAAAACGGTTTGAAGATCTTAGGCACTTCTTCAGAAAGTATAGACATTGCCGAAGACAGAAAAAAATTCGGAAAACTATTAGACAGCATAAATATTCCAAAGCCTGAATACGGAGCGGCAAAAGATCCGGTCACTGCTAAACGAACTGCAAATAAGATCGGTTACCCGGTTTTATTAAGACCTTCATACGTACTCGGAGGAAGGGCTATGCAGATAGTTTACAGTGATGAACAAGTGGAAAGATTTTTTAGAGATGAAGCAGAAGCTTCCGGCGAACATCCCGTTCTGATTGATAAATTTCTTGAAGAGGCAAGAGAGATAGATGTGGATGCAATTTGTGACGGTAAAGATGTATATATAGCGGGGATCATGCAGCATATAGAAGAGGCGGGGATTCACTCCGGAGACAGTACTTCAATTTTACCTCCGATATCGATAAACAAGAAAAATCTGAAACAGATAAAGGAGTATACGAAACGAATTGCCCTGGAATTAAATGTCATAGGACTTATCAATATTCAGTTTGCAATAAAGGATAATATAGTATATGTACTCGAAGCAAACCCAAGAGCATCACGAACTGTTCCGTTTGTGAGCAAGACAACAGGTATTCCTGTTATTACCATTGCAGCTAAAATTATTGCAGGAAAAAAATTAAAAGACTTTAAGCTGAGAAATTTCGAGGATCTTGATTACATCGGAGTAAAGGAATCTATTTTTCCTTTTCAAAAATTTCCGAGAGTAAAAATGTTTTTAGGACCGGAAATGAGATCAACAGGCGAAGTAATGGGAATTGCTTCTTCATTCGGCGAAGCCCTGGCAAAAGCGCAGGAATCAACAGGTACTCCTGTTCCGGTCAAAGGTAATATATTTATCAGTGTAAATGAGAATGACAAGAAGAAAAAAACGATTGACATAATAAAAAAATATACAGTGCTTGGTTTCGGTGTAATAGCTACATTAGGTACATCAAAGTTTCTGAATGAAAACGGAATAAAAGCCGAACCTGTATTCAAGGTTAACGAAGGGAGGCCAAACATTGTTGATCTTATAAAGAACGGGGAAATACAGATAGTAATAAACACACCATTAGGTTCCGAATCCCGGTTCGATGAATATGCGATCGGCTGGACAGCTGTTCAGAATAAAATTCCTTTTATCACAACTTTATCAGCTGCAAGTTCATTTGCTGAAGGAATTGCAAATATCAAAGAAGACAGGTCGGAAGTAAAAAGTCTTCAGGAATATTACAGACTTCAAAAAGATATTTATAAATAATTAGTAATATTTTTGAGGAATGGTTATTTTGATAATAATAAAATCACAGGATAATAATAAAAATGGATTTAGAAAAAGTTAAAAAAAATTACAAGTGGGATCCGATGAGGGGAGATTATTCAAAAAGTTATGTCTCATATGAAAGAAGGATCCAGAAGAAGAAACAGACCAGAAATCTTCTGCTGACAATACTCTATATTTTAATACTCATTGCAAGTATTTATCTGATCTATAAAAGCGTCAAATAGAATTCAGATTTCATTCTCTTTTCTCCCGGAATAAACTCATGTCAGAAATAACAGAAATCATTTAATAGAGACTTCTGAAAAACATAATATTTGCAGTAGGACTGACATTCCTGTCTGTCTAATGCAATACATTTTTCTACTTTATAGTCAGACAAGAATGTCTGACCTCCTGTTTTTTAGAAGTCACTTAATACTAATTTTATTATTTGGATTTCAAAATATGATTTATTAATTTTTTGAAATTTAATTGTATATGATCTATGGATATGAATCAGTTATCCGGTACAGTAACTTTTCTTTTTACGGACATTGAAGGATCTACAAAACTTTTACATCAGCTTGGTGAAGAATATGAAAATATTCTCAGCGAACATCACCGTATTTTACGGAATGTAATAACCAAATTCGGAGGTGAAGAACAGGATACTGCAGGAGACGGATTTTTTATTGTATTTGTCAAAGTAAAAAATGCAGTCGAATCAGCTGCAGAGATCCAGAGAATTTTTTCAACTCATCACTGGGGAAATGGAATTCAGCTGAAAGTCAGGATGGGAATTCATACCGGCGAAGCAAAAAAAAATGAAACCGGGTTCGTCGGTCTTGAAGTACACAGAGCTTCCCGGATCAGTTCAGCCGGTCACGGAGGACAGGTCCTGATTTCAGAATCCACAAAAGTTCTGGTAAGCAACGATCTTCCTGAAGGTGTAAGCATCAAGGATCTGGGAGAATTTAATTTAAAAGATTTTGAAAAACCCGTAAGGATCTTTCAGCTTGAAATTGATGGCCTGCAGAACAGTTTCCCTCCGCTAAAATCACATTCCGTTAAAAAAAGCAATCTGAATAATCATATCACAAATTTGATCGGCAGGGAAAATGAAACCGCCGATATAAAAAAATTATTGTTCGACAATAATATCCGGCTCATTACTCTCACGGGTCCGGGTGGAACAGGTAAGACAAGTCTGGCATTCAATATATGTAAATCTATGATATCATGTTTTGATGACGGAGTCTATGCAGTTGCACTGGAATCACTGACTGATAATTCGCTTGTCAGTCACGCAATTTTACAGGCATTGGGTCTGATTGAATGCCCTACAAAACCGATTCTCAATACACTGACGGAATTCCTGAAAGATAAAAAAATGCTTCTCTTACTTGACAATTTTGAACAGATTCTGTCCGCAGCAGGTATTATCAGTGAAATACTGGAAAGCTGCCATGATGTAAAATTTCTGGTTACAAGCAGGACAGTTCTCCGCATAAAACATGAGACCGAATATTTTATTCAGCCTCTTGCATTTCCAAAAGATAATGATATAAAGGATAACGGTACCTTCTCTCAATATTCAGCTGTAAGATTATTCTCAGAGCGTGCAAAATCAGTAAATCCTGATTTCAAAATTACTCCGGAAAATATAAACGACATAGCCGAAATATGTAAAAAACTCGACGGCTTGCCACTTGCCATAGAGCTTGCAAGCGCAAGAGCAAAACTGTTTACACCTAAGATGATTCTCTCAAGGCTTGATAATAAATTTAATATTTTAAAAAGTTCATCTAAGAAATATTCAGAACGTCACCAGACATTAAAGCAGGCAATTTCCTGGAGCTATGAATTACTCACCGAAGGTGAAAAGAAGATCTTCAGATGGATGTCCGTATTTTCCGGAGGGTTTTCATTTGAAGCCGCTGAAAATATATTTTCAGGAATGAAGAAACAGATACCTGACATTACTGACGGAATTGAAGCTCTGATAGATAAAAGCCTTCTCAGGAGAAAGGATGATTCAAACGATGAACCTAGATTTTATATGCTCGAAACTATTCGTGAATTTTCTTCAGAATGCATTAAAGGAGATGAAAAAGATATTTTAATGACTCTATATGTAAATTATTATTTAAGGCTTGCAGAAGTGGCTGAACCATATCTTTCAAAAGAAGGTATGGAATACTGGCTTAACAAGCTGGAGCATGATGAATTCAACCTGAGAAAAAGCCTGAACCATGCATTCGAATATAAGAATTCTGATACGGCATTAAGAATGTGCGGTGCTTTATTGAAATACAGGATAATCAGAGGAAACCTGGTTGAAGGATTAAGAGAGATAATGAAAGCCATAGATATGAAAGGGGATAATATGACTTGCGCATTCAGGGCAAAAGCCCTTAATGCAGCAGGGACAATAGTTCACGAAATCAGTGACTATAGAAACTCCCTGAAACTTCTGGAGGAAAGTGTTTCTATATATAAAAAGCTTAATGATGATAACGGCATAGCAGTAGTCCTGAATAATATATCATGGGTAAATATTCATCTAGGAAATGTCACAGAAGGCAAAAAGATCTGCAAGGAAGCACTTGATCTGAACTTAAAATTAAATAATCATTCCGGCATTGCTGTTGCTAAAAACAATTTAGCATGGCTTGCATTTCAGCAGGGTGAATTTGAGAAAGCTGTTTCATACAACATTGAAAATGAAAATATAAGAATACAAACCGGAGACTCCAGAGGAATTGCATTTGCAAAAATTAACAGAGCCTGGGCAGAAATAATGCTTGGAAGATTTGAAGAAGCGTTTAATTCATTAGAAATGGCTGTTGAAATCATTCTAGATTTGAAAGACAGGCAGTTACATGCCTGGGCAAATAATATAAAGGCTGAATATTACCATGCTCTGGGAGATTTTGACTCATCCGAATCATGCCTGAATAAAAGCATGATTACAATGAAAGAGATCGGTAATAAATGGGTGATATGTTATGAGACTGTGTGGCTTGGACATGTCATGTTTGATAAGGGAGACTATGAATCCGCAAAACTTTTGCTGAAGGAAGGAGCAGAACTTTTTAAAATAAATGAAAGCAAATGGGGCGGGGCTTTATCTTTATTATACTACGGATATTACTTCTTATATGAAAAAGATTTTGAAAAAGCTGATTTTATGTTTAAAAAAAGTCTGTCGCTCAGCGTAGAAACAAGGAACAAACACTTCATTATGCTTTGCTTTGATGCTTTAGCTGAAACTGCCGTAATAAAAAAAGACTTTGAAAAAGCCGCTAAATTTTTTTGTGCTTCCGGTGAACTAAAGAAAATTACAAAATATCATTATTCAGTCTGTGAATCTGAAAGAGTAAAAAGCAATTTTACTATCGTGAATGAAAACCTGAAACCTGATATCATTGAAGGATTTGGAAAAATCAATATTTCAGACACAATAAAGTTAGCATTGGAATGATATAACCGGAATAGCTAATTACATTAACTGATTTGTAAAATACATTATTGCATGCATTAGAAATATATTTTTAAAACTGCAGACTGATTCCTCCTACCGGGAAGAAAGCCCATTGATAGATTGTTGAGAGTTCGTTGTAATCTTCATTCCAGTAATATGAATAGATATTTTCCCTGTCAAATAAATTCTGAACTTCCAGATACGCAACGAGACTGGCGCTTTTGAAATCAATTTTTTTGTCTACCCTCAGGTCAATCCTCATATAATATGGATATCTTGCGCTGTTAAAATCATCAGTTGCATAGACTGCCCTGTTAACCTGTTCTGAAGCAACAGGATTGATGGGAGTATAAGGTCTTCCGCCGGAATATTTGATTTTTAATCCGGCAAGCCATCCGTCATTGAACTGATATCCGGCAATCAGTGTGAACTGGCTACCGGGATCAAATGCTCCTGGCTTTTCATTTCCTGCCAAGGCTGTAAAACCCGAATGGATATATGAATAATTGAACATTCCGTACAGACCTTTCTGAGATAATTTTTTCTGAATGGAAATATCAATTCCTTTAACATTCCCATATCCTGCACTTGATGCCTGTCCTACAAGATTCGGACCGAATTCAGCACCGCCGTCAATTAAAATATACGTTGGTATATCTGTCCATACAGGATAGTCTTTGTATTTCTTATAAAAAACTTCAATGCTTGCTTTAATATCACTTGAAAAAAAATGATCGATGCCGGCAATATAGTGTTCGCTTCTGATATTGTTAAGAAGATTATTTGCAGGACTCGAGCACAGCCAGATATATTCCGGGGACTGATGGTATATTCCCCATGCAAAATTAAGTGAAGTGACAGGATTCAGAACTACTGACATTCCTATCCGGGGAGAGAAGTAAGTCTTCAGATCAATATATTCAAAATAATCTATTCTGAATCCGGTATTTAAATTAATTTTATCTTTGAATAATTTAGTCGTGAGATTTACATGCCCGAAAAATTTGAAGGTACTGAAATTTGTATAAGTTTTAATTGTATCATATACATAACCTGCAGCGCTCGTATCTCCTTTTAAATACAACTGGTCATTTATATCAGCATACTTTCCACCCATACCGGTATTTAATATAAGAGACTTTGAGATCTGATAATTAAGATCTGAGTATAATCCTGTCTCTTTATTGACCGCATCATTCTCAACATTAATCTGCGCAGTCGGACCGTCGATCTGAATAACATAACTGTCTGTTACATTGTATGAAAGCACAGTCTGAATATATCCCTTACTTAAAAGTCTTTTATAATTTATCCCGGCAACGTATGTATTCTGATTAGAATTTGAATTTCCATAAGGATTATCCTGAGCTGATTCGCCGGAGAAATCAATTTTATCAAGACCAGTCAGACCAATGAGAGAAAGCTTATCTCTTGGAGAAATATCATAAGCAATCTTCAGATTAAAGTCCCAGTAATTCGGAACTGAAGTAAGTCTTATAGCGCTTTTAATGAGCTCAAGATAACTTCTTCTTACAGAAAAAAGGAATGAACCATTGCTCATAAATGGTCCTTCAACTATTGCTCCAAATCCAGCTATCGAAAGATTAATATCCTTATAAAAATTTTTCTTGCTCCCTTCTTTAAAACTGATATCAATAACCCCTGAAAGCTTGTCGCCATAAAGAGAAGGAAAACCGCCTGTCAGCATATTTGTTTCACGAATAAATTTTGCATTAATGAATCCGATAGCGCCGCTGGAGGAGCCGTCGGTTCCGAAGTGATTAATGTTAGGGATCTCAATTCCGTCTATCATTATCAGATTTTCAGACGGAGAGCCGCCGCGGATAATAATATCATTTCTCTGGTCATTTCCCATAGCAACTCCAGGAGCTGTCTGCAGCATTCGTGATATATCTTCCGTTGCTCCAGGCGCTCTGCGGATCTCTTCGTAATCCAGATTGATCGAACTTAAATTTACATCAGAGTTTTTATCAAATGAATTTGCATCTACATCTATTATTTCGGTTGTTATTCCGAGTGGTGACAGCTTCATGAGTAGTTCAAGAGGTTTATTAGCGTAAATAGTAAGATCGGATTTTATTCCTGATTCGTAGCCGCCGGAAGAAACCTGAATGCTGTAAGAATCAAATTCAAGGTTCTTAAATACAAACTCACCGTTATTGTCTGTTTCTGTTTCAAGATCTGTATTCAGAAGTACAACACTGGCTTTTCGCACAGGACTTTCCGTCTCGCTGTCTATGACCTTACCTTTGATAATTCCATTTTCTTTGTTTTGTGAAAAAGAAATACTTACAAGAATAAAAAACACAGACAGCAGTAAATAGATTTTTCTGAGCATTAAGAATTTGAAAGTTAACGGAATAATAGTTCAGGTAAAATTAAGTTTATATCTCTGCTATTAAAAGTAATTTTATTTTACCGTAAATGTTTTCTGCTTTAAAAGATTTAACTGCCTGATTTTTTGAACCAATGAATTCAAACTTCATCTTCACACTTGAAAATTAATCTGTCTATTGATAAGTTACAGCAAAAATTTTTTTTATGAAAGCGCTGCGTTCAGAACTAACATTATTGGTTATTTGTATAATACTTTTTTCCTTTGCTGAAATATATTCTCAGGAACAGGGTCCGAAAGTACTTGTTGTGACAGCGCATCCGGATGATGATGCTTCTTTTGCAGGTACAAATTACAAGATCACTCATGACCTGAATGGTATAGTTGATATTGCATTGATCACAAACGGAGAAGGCGGTTATAAGTACTCCACTCTTGCTGAGGATATTTACGGACTCGAGCTTACTGATGAGGTTGTTGGCAGAAAGTATTTACCCGAGATCAGAAAAAAGGAACTTGAAGCCGGAGGAAAAATAATAGGCATAAGAAACTATTATTACTTCAATCAGAAAGATCACCGTTACGTTACATCCGCTGATATAAAGGAAATTCTTGACAGTAATATCTGGGATCTGGAATATATCAGAAGTGAACTTAAAAAAATCATGGAAAGAGAAAAGTATGATTTTGTTTTTATCGTAACTCCTACCATTACTACTCATGCGCATCACAGCTCCGTTGGGATACTTGCTCTTGAAACGGTCAGTTCTATTGATCCAGTAAACAGACCTTTGATCCTTGGTGGTTCAGTAGCCGGAAAGAATGATACAGATAATTATGTATATAAAGGATTCGAAGGCTATCCGGTCACAACTGTCAGTGATACAATTCCCTATGCATTTGACCGGACACAGAAATTTAGTTACAAAAATGCGCTTGATTATAAGATCATTGTAAACTGGCTCATTGCTGAGCACAAATCACAGGGTACAATTCAGCTGCTGATGAATCAGGGAGATTATGAACAATACTGGTTTTTCGATATAAATCCTGAAAGCGGAAAGGAAAAAACTAAAGAGCTTTTTGAAAAACTGAAGGTAAACTATTTCAAAAAAAAGGAATACAATTAAAAAAATTTTAATGAATAAAATATTTACATTTTTAATTTTATGCACATTATTAAACCTATCCGGATGTTCAGGAGACAACAGGAAAAAAGTTGTCGTTTATTCACCTCACGGAAAGGAAATGCTTTCGGAGTTCGAGAAACAGTTCGAGGCTATTCATCCTGATATAGATGTTCAGTGGCTTGATATGGGTTCACAGGAAGTTTTTGACAGAATAAGAACTGAAAAGGATAATCCTATCGCCGATATATGGTGGGGATCTCCTTCTACAATATTTATGCGGGCTGAAAAATTAAACCTTCTGGAAAAATATAAGCCTACCTGGGCAGATAAGATTGGAAATGAAAGCAAAAGCAGATCGGACAGCTGGTACGGAACATTCCTTACTCCTCAGGTAATTGCATTCAATGACAAGACACTTACAAATCATAATACCCCCAAAGACTGGAATGATCTTATTTCACCGGAATGGAAAGATAAGATCGTAATCCGTAATCCGATGGCTTCAGGTACTATGCGCGTTATCTATTCGGCAATGATCGCAAGCTCAGTGAAAAGAACAGGAAGTGATGCCGAAGGATTTGAATGGCTTAAAAAGCTGGACGAGAACACTTCTACTTATTCAGCTGATCCGACACAGATGTATATAAAACTCGCGGCAAATGACGCTGTCACTTTATGGAATATGCCGGATATAATACTGCAAAAGACCATGTACCAGTACCCTTTTGGATATAATTTTCCTTCCTCCGGAACTGTAGTTCTGACTGACGGGATCGCAATAGTCAAAGGCACAAAAAATTCCGAAGCCGCAAAGGAGTTTTATGAATTTGTCACAGATGAAAAAAACCTTATCATTCAGGCGGAAAAATTCTATAGGATACCTGCACGCACTGATATTTCAAAAGATAAATTACCCAAATGGATAGCAGATGCTGACTATAAAGCCATGGATCTTAACTGGGAACTTATATCTGAAAAAGAATCAGAATGGATGAAGAAATGGGACAGCGAGATAAAAGGTAAATCCAGATAGATCTTAATGATAAGCTCTTAATCTTACACATTTAAAGCACTATACATTTTTCAAAGCCGAAAAAGTAATACATAAAGACCTCGTACCTATAACTATATAATAATGCCGATATTATCTTTAAAAAGTATATCAAAAAATTTTTCCTCATTAAATGTTTTAAACAATGTTAATCTGGAATTTACTAATGGAGAGTTTTTTTCAGTTGTCGGTCCGAGCGGCTGCGGGAAGACAACTCTTCTTAGGATAATTGCTGGACTTGAATTTCCGACTCAGGGAGAGATTTTTATAGACGGGAAAAAATCAACTGATCTTATCCCTCAGAAAAGAAATATCGGGATAGTTTTTCAGAATTACGCTTTGTTTCCGAATATGACCGTTTATGAGAATGTTGCTTACGGTCTGGAAGTTAAAAAAATCCCGAAAGAAAGTATCAGGGAGAAAGTAAACACCGTTCTTGAGAAAGTCAGAATGCAGGACAAAGCAGATAATAGCGTAACCACTCTTAGCGGCGGCGAACAGCAGAGAGTTTCACTGGCAAGAGTGATTGTTACAGAACCTGCGCTTTTACTTTTTGACGAACCTTTGTCAAACCTGGATTACTCACTAAGACTTGAAACACGAAATGAGATTAAACGTCTTCAGAGGGAGATAGGAATTACTTCAGTATATGTAACTCACGATCAGTCAGAGGCTCTCGCTCTTTCGGACAGGATAGCAGTTCTGAATAAAGGGACAGTGCAGCAGATAGGAACTCCATTCGAAGTTTATTATGATCCCGAAAATATTTTTGTAGCTGATTTTATAGGTCATGCGAATTTTTTTGACAAACATTCTGCAATGGAAATTTTCAAAGTTAATGATATGAAAGAAGATGAGCTGCTTTCAGTTTTCCCGGAAGAGATCGTTCCTGAAACCTGCTCCGGAGACTGTAATGCAAGAATAATTGATGTCCAGTTTACCGGCTTTTCTACTGAATACCTCCTGGAATCATATGGAAAGGTAATTAAATCTCAGCAGATTGCCGTTCAACGGAATATAAATTTTAAAACAGGTCAGGAAGTGAAGCTAACTATAAACTCAAAAAAATTAAGGCTTCTTAAAAAATGAATCGGAGGAATAAATTAACTTCGTTAAATATTTTTTTTCTTGCATTGATAATTTTTTTTATCACTGGGTATATCGTTTATCCTTTAATATCTCTCTTGAGAGAGAGCATTCCGGTTTTTCAGACAGGAGCAAATCTGAATTCATTTTTTGAAACTGTATCAGGATCAATATTAAACTCAATATTGCTATCTATAGTAACTGTCACAGGAAGCTGTATAGCCGGAGTTTATTTTGCATACAAGTTTCATTACAATAAATTTCCTCTGAAAAAATATCTGTATCCGTTGCTATTGATCCCGATAGCAACTCCTCCTCTTGTAGGAGTTGTTGCATTTTTGTTTTTGCTGAATGAAAACGGACTTTTGACTAAGATGATTGCCCTGGCATTCAATCTGCACTCAGCACCTTTTAAATTTGAAGGCTGGGCAGCCATCATAATTATTCATGTTTATTCATTTTATCCGTTCTTCCTTTTATTTGTAACTGCAGCATTAAAGAAATCAGATGCAAATCTGATTGATGCTTCACATTCTCTCGGAGCATCAAAATCAAGAACTTTCATAAAAATAATAATACCCCAGATCATGCCGGCAATTACAGGCGCATCGCTTATAGTTTTCATGGCAAGTATGGCTTCATTCTCGGCTCCTTTTATTTTCGGAGGTTCAACGAGATTTTTAACAACGGAAATTTATTCGGCGAAGATCAACGGAGATACTTCAATGGCTTCTATATTATCAGTATTACTCACGGTCATTTCACTTATATTTCTCTTGTTGCTCAGGTCTTACAGGAAGAAAAATACCTTTGAAGGCAGCACTAAAGGTACAGTCAGATCAATTTCATCACTTTCACATAAAAACTCCGGAATTACCGGTACATTAATTTCCGCGGTATTTGTGTTTATAATAGTACTGCCCATACTGGCTTTGATGTTTCTTTCATTGATACCGGAAGGATCTCTTATGAGAAATTATTTTACCGAATCTTTTACATTAGAAAATTATAAAAAGATATTCAGTGAACGGCAGTTCTTTGATCCTTTTTCCAATAGTTTGAAAATGGGATTACTTGCAGTATTAATTACAATTATTGTCGGAGTAAGTGCAGCTTTTCTTATTACAAGAAGAAAATTAAAAGGAGGAAATATCATTGAAAGTCTTTTGTCTCTTCCTTACGGGATTCCTGGAACAGTGATTGCCCTGAGCTTTATAATCAGTTTCAATACTCCTTCAATATTTACGGTTTTTTTACCTCTTGCAGGAACATTCTGGATCTTACCTCTTGCTTATTCAGTGAGAAATCTGCCTGTAATCACTCAATCTTCAATTGCAGGATTTAACGCATTTGATCCGACCCTTGAAGAAGCTTCTTCAATGCTCGGAGCGTCCGGTACAAGGACATTCAGAAAGATAATTCTTCCGCTAGTAACTCCTTCGATAATCTCAGGTGCATTGCTTGTTTTTATAAATTCAGTCGGGGAGTTTGTGTCCACTATACTTCTATACACTTTTTCCACAAAAACAATTTCGGTTGAAATATACTCTCAGCTCAGATTATATAATACCGGAGCGGCTGCTGCATACGGTATAATTCTTTTTATTCTTGTAATGCTTATTGTTTATGCTTCCGGTAAAACTCTGGATAAATCCTTAAGTGTAGGCTGATTTTTATAAAACTGATTTCATTGTCAAAATTATTTTTTCAGTAAGATTTTAAATTTTATTCCAAATGGTTCCATATGTATATAAAAATTTTTTACCCTTAATTTAGAAAAGCGTTATTTGATGCTTCACGAAAAATTTATTGCAGAAAATTAATAACAGAAAATTTTTTTTGCGGACTTTCCTTTATATATATTGGCAAATAATTTACACCGGAAAATCCGGCTTTGATTGATGCTTCTTAAAACACGTAAAAAATTCTTCGGAAATCCTGTTAATTTATATCGCATTCAATCTTGAAATGCATTTCTATTATTGGTAATTTAAAATCAATTTTTATATAATGACTTAAGATGATCGCAAAATTCAAAGCAATGAATTTTTTCAATGTTTTGTTGCTGCTAATAGCAATAATTCAATATTATTTACTTACCCCTTTAAATTCTCCCGGTGAAACCTATATTGATACATCATTTGATTTTGACGTTAAGTTAAAGCTAATACCGGGATTTATGATTCCTTATTTCTCAGTTTACATTCTGCTAATTCTTTTAATGATATTGATAATAAGGAATAAAGAATCCTGGGAAATGACAAACTTTCTGATGTCAATAGTATTCATGTGGAGTCTTGTTAATTTTGCTCACGGTTTTTTCCCGACACAGAATACAATAAGACCTCAGATTCAGGAATCCGGATTTTTTTTTGAAGCTGTAAAAAGTCTTTATACAAGTGTAAAACCATTCAGGACACTTCCCAGCTGGCATGCTGCAACTGCAGTGCTTTGTGCAATTGTATTTTTTAAAATGAAATTCAGAAGACCGGTTCTTATATTTGTCTGGTGTTTCCTTATAATAGTTTCACCAATGTTCCTTAAAATGGCTTACGCTATCGATATTATTGTTGCCATACCAGTGGCATTTCTGAGTTATGCCGCAGCGCAGAAAATTTCAACTGTAAAAGTAAAGACCGAAACACTTCAGGAAATTGTTAAGGCATTTACGCTTGAGTCGCTTGTTCAGTCGGTGGCAATAGGTATCAGGGATGAAAGTACAATTGTATCATTAATTGAAGGATTGACCAGAATTGAAAAAAATCTGACAGATACAGACAGAGAAGAGATAAAAAAAACCGGAGCAGAACTAAACCCTCCGATTAAAACCCTGAAAGAGGTTATTAATAATTTAATATTATCAACAAATGTAGAACGTCATGTTGAAAAAGCCAGGGAAATGTTTGGCGCAGGAGAAAAATCATTTATACCATCTGACAGAGAACTGAAAAACGCTACGGAAGAACTTGTAAGCGAAGCCTGCAGACCGTTTGATAATCCGAAGTTCAGATTTGTGATACTTGAGATCAAAAAGAATAATTCACAGATCATGAATACAAGTTCAATAGAAGAAGCAGCAAAAGAAAGATCTTCCGATTTAATTTTCCGGTTCAACAGTTTTATAGAATCACATAAGAAAGATATACCTGTAATAAATGATATCGTTAATTCCGCAGGAACTCACTTGAACTTATCTTTTGATGAATTAAAAACAATAACAAAAGAACTCAGGAAACCGCCCTATGAAACAACTACTGAAGAAATATGGAATGCATATCACAGGGTAGACGGTTCAAAGGTAAAACCATTGAGCGACCAAAAAAATCCTGCGAATATAATATCGTTGATACAATATGCTTCCGGAAAAATTGATTCACTGGAGCCTTATGTTGATAAAATTGATAAAAAATTTAATGAATGGCTTAAAGAAAACAGATCTAACGGAAAGGAATATTCTGCTGAAGAACTGGAATGGCTCAATATGATGAAAAATTATTTTGCTGTTTTTCTTGAGATAAATATGACAAGTTTTAATCAGCCTCCTTTTGTTAATAAAGGCGGTGCTTCTAAAGCTTATAATATTTTCGGACATGATTTGAATAAGATACTTTATGAAATCAATGAAAAATTGATCTGAGCATATCATTTTATATTCTTATTGCTTTAAAAAATTATTTCTGCAATTCCACTCATAGGCATGGTTACAAATAATGATCTTCAGCTGATTAAAAGAATATCTGAAAGAGATACTGAAGCTCTGAGTGAATTTTATGACCTGCATTCTGAATATTTATATACTTTAATTTATCATATCCTCAGGGATGAATCAGAAGCAGAGGACCTTCTGCAGGAAGTGTTTCTTCAGATCTGGGAAAAGACCGGTTCGTATGATGAAAATTTAGGCAATCCTATTGCATGGATAACAAGAATTACCAGAAACAAATCTATTGACAGATTAAGAAGCAAAAGTTTTAAAAATCGTTCAAGTGAAACAGATATTGAAAGGTTTTTTAATCTTTCTTCCGACATTGATTCATCAGGTCCCGATAAGAATATTATAATGAATCAGGATCAGAAAGAGATCTCCGAAGCATTGAAATCCCTCAGTCAGAATCAGAGAGATCTGATCGAGTACGCTTATTACAGAGGATATTCACAGACCGAACTTGCAGAGTATTTTGATATTCCCCTCGGCACTGTTAAGACAAGAATGAGAGCCGCTATGATAATGCTGCGGGATAAACTTAAAAACTTATTGTCATGAAAGACAAAGTAAATAAAAATGATTTTGAAGAAAAAGTGATCCTTCATTCACTGGGATTGCTTGATAAAAGCAAAGAGGACTCTCTAGATTTAATTATTGATAATTCTTCAGAAACAGAAAGAGAGTTGTTAAAAGAGTTTTATAATCTGTCTTCATTGTTTTCAAAAATACTGCCTGTCCGGGAAATGGATATTTCAAATTCATCAAAGATCAAAGACAAACTTTTTGAAAAAATAGATTCACAAAGCAAAAGCATACATCAGAAAAATAAAACCGGATTTGAATTTATTTTTTCAGATCCAGCTGACTGGATCAAACATCCTCAGATTAATGGTATAGAAGTAAAAACTCTCTCAGTTAACGAGGATAAAGGATATTTGATGATACTGATGAAAGCTGCTGCCGGAGCAGAATATCCTTCTCATCATCACAATGGAGCTGAAGAATGCTATGTGATCGAAGGAGATTTGTATGTAGAAGGAAAGTATTTGGGACCCGGAGATTTTCATCATGCTGAAGGAGGTAGTGATCACGAGCCGCTCAGAACAAAAAACGGTTGCACTTTATTGCTTGTTGTCGATCCTAAAGATTATTGATCTGGTTTAATTAGTTAAACTCTTCTGAGTTTTTTCCTGGAGCTCATTTCGCTTTCGTAAACTTTTTTTACTCCGTCTCCGAGAGCTTTTTCTACATCTCTTATATTTTCTACCAATCTTTTAAATCCTCCTATTTCAACTGATGCTGCCTGGTCTGTTCCCCACATCGCCCTGTCAAGTGTAATGTGCCTTTCTAAAAATACAGCGCCTATTGCCACAGCTGCCCAGGACGGGGACAATCCTGTTTCATGTCCGGAATATCCAATCGGAACCTCAGGATAAATTTGTTTTAATGTTCTGATAACTTTAAGATTAAGCTCTTCGAGTTTACATGGGTACGCAGAAGTTGAATGAGCGATAAAGAGATCCTTTGTTCCGATTATCTTTACAGTAGAGTTTATCTCTTCAATTGTTGACATCCCTGTGGAAATCATAAGAGGTTTGCCGGTTTCTCTTTTCTTATTTAAAAGACTAATGTCTGTTAGTGAAGCTGATGCCGCTTTAAATAAAGGCACATCGAACTGATCAATGAAATCTACGGATTCTTCATCCCAGCAGGAGGCAAACCAGACAATGTTTTCTTTTTTACAATACTCATCTATTCTGCAGTAATCTTCGAAGCTTAATTCTACCTTATGCCTGTAATCAATGTAGCTCATTCTTCCCCAGGGTGTTTCTCGTTCAATATCCCACTGGTCTTTCGGCACGCAAAGTTCTGGCGTCCGTTTCTGAAATTTTACGGCATCACATCCCGCAAACTTCGCTCCCTTGATCAGCTCTTTTGTCAGGGCATATGATCCGTTATGATTAATCCCTATCTCTGCTATTATATAAACTCTTTCACCATCTCCGATGTACCTGTTCCCAATTTTTATGCTTGCCATGGCTGATTAATTTTTAAATATTTTCAATGTAACTTATAATTGTTACAAATTAATTGACAACTAGATAAATTATTATCTAACTCAACTTACTTTTTCGGCTTTAAATTAAAATTGCTTGTTTTCCGGAATACAGGTTCAACTGATTCCCCCTTCAGATATTTGATCAAAGACTTTTCTTCAACAGCTTTTTTCAATACCGGCAAAACATCTTCGTATGCTTTTAAAGTATATTCAATATCTTTATCTGAATGAGAGAAACACATATTGTGAAATCCTCCCCATAGTATTCCGCGCTTTATCATTTCCTGCTGAACAAAGGATTTCATATCCAGTGGATTTCCTGCCTTGGGATCAAACGTAATTATTGTTCTGCAATTATAACCATTGCATTTTGTAAATCCAAGACCAAGTTCTTCTGTAATATTATTATAACCGTCTTTCAGCTTTTTTCCCTGAACAGACAGAAACTCCGGAACATTCTTACTTTTGATCTCATCTGTAGTTGCCATAGCTGCTGCCATTGATAATGCTTCACCTCCAAATGTTGTGAAAAAGAAAACGTCTTTATCGAAAAGCTTCATAACATCTTCTCTCCCGGTTATTACCGAAATAGGCATTCCATTGGCAATTGCCTTAGAATAGCAGGCAAGATCTGGAGTAACTCTGAAATATTCCTGAGCTCCTCCGACTGCTATCCTGAATCCTGTCCACATCTCATCGAAAATTAAAAGTGTTCCGTTCTTTCTGCAGACTTCGTGAACTTCTTTTAAAAAATCTTTCTTCTCCTCTTCGAAAACAAAGGGTTCGAGAATAACACATGCAGTGTCAGAATCAATAGACTGAATCAATGAATCAATGTCATTGTAATTAAATGTGAAAGTAAGATCTTTAACTGCTTCGGGTATCCCGGCATTCCTGTCCGTAACGCTGATATACCAGTCATGCCAGCCGTGATAACCACAGCATAAAACTTTTTCGCGTTTAGTGAATGCCCTTGAGACACGAATAGCTGCTGTCGTGACATCACAACCTGTTTTGGAAAATCTTACCGACTCAGCATTCGGGACCATGTTTCTTATCTTTTCTGAAAGCTCGACCTCCAGAGGATGCATCAGAGAAAAAGTAATTCCGTCTTCAAGCTGCATTCTTATTGCTTCATCAACTTTATCATAACAGTATCCCAGCACGATCGGACCAATTCCCATATTGTAGTCAATATATTCATTTCCGTCCGCATCCCATACGTGAGAACCTTTTCCCTTTATCAGATATTTTGGTGCAATTCCTTTTACCCATTGAGTCGGACCTTTTGCAAGTGTCTGTGTGTAAGCCGGGATCAATCCTTTGCTTCTTTCGAAGAGTTTGTTTGATTCAGTTATGATAGGAAAGTCTTTGTTAAATTTAATACTATTTGGCATTTTTAAGAGTAAGTAAAGTTTGTATAGTTCATAAAGTTTATAAGTTTTGTAAAGTTCATAAAGTTTGTAAACTTTCGAGCTTGACAAACTTGATCAATTATAATTCAAAATCCTGTCTGCAATTTTCTCTCCGGTAAAACTTTCGTATTCAAGTACATCCTTCATCAATGCAGGTTTGAACCATTTGTCCATTAAAGCAACCGGCAACACATTTCCCGCAATTCTATTTTTTAAAAATATCTCTGCAATTATAGAGTAAAGACCGCCGGTAATAAAATGATCTTCGAGTGTTACAAGAAGTTTCGAACTCTTAGCTGCTTTTAATATTGCTTCTTCATCAATTGGCTTTAGGGTCCTGAGATTTATCAGACCAACAGACATTCCTTTCTTCTCCAGAATTTCCTTTGCTTCAATTGCCTGTTTAAATAAAACTCCGTAAACTAATATAGTCACTTCTTTACCTTCGCAGATAACTTCCGCTTTACCGATTTCAAACTCTTTCGAATGTTTATGGACAGGTTTAAGATTATTGTAACGGATATAAAAAGGTCTGGGACTTTCAAGCACTCTCTTTAATCCGATAAGCATATCCTCTTCATCAGCCGGACAGAAAATATTTACATTAGGAATACCTCTCATTATTGAAACATCCTCGATCGCCTGATGCGTAGGACCATTTGCTTCTGATAAAAATCCCGAGAATCCTCCGACAAGTTTAACGGGAAGGTCAGCAATCCCGACATCCGTCCTTATGAATTCAAATGCCCGCATTGTAAGAAAAGATGCAAGCGCATGCGCTACCGGTATCCTTCCTCTCAATGCCAGTCCGGCAGAAACGCCTATCATCGTCTGTTCGGTGATACCGGTATCAATGAATCTGTCACCGATCTGATCCGGCAGATTTCTAATAGCAGCTCTGTTCTCCGCAGTGAGGATCATAAAGCGTTCGTCTTTATC
>CAZLOL010000009.1:0-40072 GCA_964561045.1 uncultured Ignavibacteriaceae bacterium
GTTGTAAAAGAAATCAATATTAAATAAGTACAGTACATTTAAATATCATTAGTTTCAATCAGGTAAGGGTGGGTAAATCTCATCCTTACTGTTCTATTTTGTAAAAAAGGTTATAAAAATAATGAGATTTTTCCAAAAATATTTAATGTTAAAAAAGTATTTAAGTCCCATTATCAATTGTTTTACCAATTAAAATTTATAATTAATCTATAAACCATTTTACCAATTAACTAATTAACCAACTTAACCAAACAGAGAGGAAAACAATTTTATGGGAAAAATAATAGGAATTGACCTGGGAACGACGAATTCCTGCGTATCCGTTATGGAAGGTAATGATCCTGTAGTGATTCCGAATGCAGAAGGTTCAAGAACTACTCCTTCCGTTGTTGCATTTTCAAAGAACGGAGACAGACTGGTAGGAGATCCTGCCAAGAGACAGGCTGTTACAAATCCGACAAACACAATTTTCTCGATCAAGAGATTCATGGGCAGAAGATTTGATGAAGTTACCGAAGAGATAAAAAAGGTACCTTATAAAGTTATCAAAGGTGAAAACGATACGGTAAGAATAGAAATAGATGATAACGGACAGAAAAAGATTTATTCTCCGCCTGAAATTTCCGCAATGATACTTCAGAAGATGAAGAAGACAGCGGAGGATTACCTGGGTACAACCGTAACAGAAGCCGTGATAACTGTTCCGGCTTATTTCAATGATTCACAAAGACAGGCAACAAAAGATGCAGGCAAGATCGCAGGACTGGATGTTAAACGAATTATCAACGAACCGACAGCAGCAGCGCTTGCTTATGGTTTAGACAGAAAAAAACCTAATGAGAAAGTTGCAGTGTATGACCTCGGAGGAGGAACGTTTGATATTTCAATACTAGAACTTGGCGACGGCGTGTTTGAAGTTAAATCAACTAACGGGGACGGTCACTTAGGTGGTGACGACTTTGATCAGAAGCTGATTGACTACCTTGCAGATGAATTCAAGAAAAAAGAAGGTATAGATTTAAGAAAAGATGCGATGGCTTTACAGAGATTAAAAGAAGCAGCCGAGAATGCAAAGAAAGCTTTATCTACAAGCTCGCAGACGGAAGTAAATTTACCATACATAACAGCAACAGCTGAAGGACCTAAATTTCTGCTTGAAACTATTACAAGATCAAAGTTTGAATCTTTGATACATGATCTGGTTGAAAGAACTGTAGGACCGTGTAAGAAAGCAATTGAAGATTCAGGATACAGTGTAAATGAAATTGATGAAGTAATATTGGTCGGAGGTTCGACCAGAATACCGATGGTTCAGGAGACCGTAAAGAAATTATTCGGTAAAGAACCTAACAAAAGCGTTAACCCGGATGAAGTTGTAGCAATAGGCGCAGCCATTCAGGGCGGAGTTCTTGCAGGTGATGTTCAGGATGTACTTCTTCTTGATGTTACTCCATTGTCACTCGGAATTGAAACACTCGGAGGAGTTATGACAAAACTTATAGACGCCAACTCAACCATTCCGACAAAGAAGTCGCAGGTATTTTCAACTGCATCGGACAATCAGCCGTCTGTAGAGATCCATGTATTGCAGGGTGAAAGACCAATGGCTACCGATAACAGGACGCTCGGAAGGTTCCATCTTGACGGAATTCCTCCGGGACCTAGAGGCGTACCGCAGGTAGAAGTTACATTTGACATAGATGCTAATGGTATATTGAATGTATCCGCAATGGAAAAGACTACAGGCAAGCAGCAACAAATAAAGATAACTCACTCTTCAGGATTATCAGAAGCGGAAATAGAAAAGATGAAGAAGGATGCAAAAGAGCACGAAGCGGAAGATCACAAGAAAAAGGAAATGATAGATATGAAGAATCAGGCAGATGCGATGGTATTCCAGGGAGAAAAACAGCTGAAGGAATTTGAAGCCAAGCTGACCCCGGAATTGCGTTCTAAAGTTCAGCTGGCTATAGACAGACTAAAAGATGCCGCAAAGAGTGACAATGCAAGCGTACTTAAAACCGCAATGGATGAATATAACACAGTGTGGAATGAAGCTTCATCACAGATGTATTCGCAATCTACTGCAGGTGGACCTGCAGACGGACAGCAGACCGGTTCAACCGGTTCACAGCCCGGCGGAGAACCGGGTGCTGGATCAGATCCTAATGTAGAGAATGCGGATTTTGAAGTAGTGGATGATAAAGACAAGAAATAGTATATAAGATTCTTAACTTATACAAGATTAACCACCTGTTTGAAAAAGCAGGTGGTTTTTTGTTTTATAATTTGAAAGTGGAAAGGTTTCTTTTTTGTGATTCGAATAATTACATTTCTTAATTTAAACTCATTCGGTAATTTTATTAAAATTGGTTATGTCACGGATTTTAACAATATTTTTTTTCCAACCTTTAAATTACTACTATGAATACCCCGATCTTTACAACTAAAAAATTATTAAGTTTATTCAGTTTTCTTATATTCACATGCATTATATTTTTATTATCAACTTCATTTTCAAATTTATCAGATAAAGCAGAAACAGAAAAACAGGAGAAATATTCCGAAATAAGAATTTTTGCAGCAAATGAAATTGATTTTAAAAAAATGACAGAAGCCGGACTGATCATCGATCACGCAAACAGAAAACCCGGCATGTATCTTGACGCATGGCTGTCCGAATATGAAATTTCTTTATTAAAAAATTCCGGCGTGCCTTATCAGATCTTAGTGGATGACTGGAATGAATATTACAACAACAAGCCAAAGATGTCTCAGGAGGAAATTGATGTTCAGATGAATTCGGCTAAAGAAACGGATAATGTTTCTCATTCTATCTATGGATCAATGGGAGGATATTTAAAATACACAGAAGTAGTTGCAAAGCTTGATTCAATGAGAGCGGAATATCCTCAATTTATTTCACAAAAATTTTCCATCGGAAATACATTTCAAGGCAGAACAATGTGGACAGTTAGAGTTACAAAAAATCCAGACGCTCCGACGGGAAGACCTGAAGTTTTTTACAATGCTTTGGTCCATGCACGCGAACCTGAAAGCATGGAAACGCAGATGTATTATTTTTACTGGCTGTTTGAGAATTACGGAACAGATCCCGTCGCAACTTATATTTTAGATAACCGCGAAATTTACTGGCTGCCTGTATTTAATGTTGACGGATATGTTTATAATGAAACTACGAATCCTAACGGAGGAGGAATGTGGAGATGCAACAGACACGGAAGCGGAAGCTGCGGCTATGTGGATATTAACAGAAATTTCGGAATTCGGCAGTTCTGGAATTCATCTAACGGCGGTTCAAGCACTGATTCATGCTCGGGAGGAAGCGGCACTTACAGAGGAAAATCGCCTTTCTCGGAAATTGAGACTATGAATTACATGAATTTTGTAAACTCAAGAAATTTTAATGCTGCATTCAATGCGCATACTTACGGAAATTACCTGATCAAACCCTGGGCATGGAGCGACCCCGCGCCTACACCCGATGATAATATATTCAATCAGTTCCTTTCGGATATGAGCGAAAAAAGCGGATACACGACAGGAACAGCTTCTCAGACTGTAGGATATTCCGTCCGCGGCGGAACAGATGACTGGTGTTATAATGATTCCGTCCATACAGGTCATCATATATTCGGAATTACGCCTGAAACAGGTGACGACTTCTGGCCGCCGCAAAGCGACATACTTCCGTTTGCACAGAACATGCTTTATTCCAATCAATACATGTCACTGATAGCAGGTTCATTCGTAAATCCTCAATCAGAAAAATTTAATCAGCTTACATATGATCCCGGTCAATCAGGAAATCTAAAAATTTTATTTAAAAATAAAGGGTTGCTGAATGCATCAAATGTTAAAATTATTCTGACACCCGTCAGCGCAGGTCTTACAATTCCGGCACAGCAGTTTAGTTATTCCAGCATAAATTCTTTTGTGAGCGACAGCTGCGTGTTTGATTTTTCGATAAGCAATAATGTGCTTGTAAACACTGCTCTCAGAGCTGATCTTATATTAAAAATGGATACGGCTACTATTTATTCTAAACAGGTTTATGTACTAATCGGTACGGGCAATATAGTTATAAATGACAATGCAGAAATCGGTTTCAGCAACTGGACAACAAATCAGGGATGGGCGATCACAGCGTCTCAGTCTAATTCCCCGACACATTCATTTACTGACAGTCCAACAGGAAATTATCTGAACGATGCAAATAATTCCATGACGACTGCAAATTTCATAAATGTATCTTCTTCTCCTGTAACGATTCTTAGTTTTTATCATAAGTATACAACGGAATCCGGTTATGATTTCTGCAATGTGGAAGTTTCTAAAAATAATGATAATGTCTGGCAGAAAGTAAAATCCTATAACGGCAGTTTATCTACCTGGAAATATGAATCATTCGACATCACAGAATATGCAGCAAATGCTTCACAGATAAAGGTCAGATTTACTTTAGAAAGCGATGTATCTGTTACTGAAGACGGCTGGTATGTGGATGACATTAAAATTCTCAACTACAACATAGGACCGGTTATGATCGCAGACAACAGTCAGGTTCCTTTATCGTTTACACTGGAACAGAATTATCCTAATCCGTTCAATCCTGTTACGCATTTGGGATTTGGAATTTCGAAAGTAGGATTTGTTTCCTTGAAAATATATGATGTTCTCGGAAAAGAAGTAAAAATTTTAGTAAATGAAATAAAACCTGCGGGTTACTATGATGTTATATTTGATGCATCGGGTTTCGGGAGCGGAATTTATTTCTATAAGCTCGAAGCAGGAAGTTTTACAATGACGAAGAATATGCTGCTCGTGAAATAATTTCAAGTGACAAATATCAAATAGAGATCAGCTTTTATAGATTTAAAAAACGGGGAATAATTAATTTTATTCCCTGTTTTTTTAAAGAACATAATTTCTGAAAGTGATCTTAGTACCTATCATTCTTTTTCTCTCGAATCATACTAATCACCTGTGTACACAGCCTGCACTACTAATTTAAAATATTTTATCTGTTGAAAATATGATTACATATTTTTTAAAAGGAATGAAATAAGTAAAAATATGAAAACAAGTTTTCCTTTGCATTTCAGACTTGAACAAAACTTTCCCAATTCTTTTGATTCTGCAAATATAATAAGTTATAAAATTCAACAAAACATATCAGTAAATATAAAGATTAATGATTTGACCGGAAGAGAAATTTCTGTATTGATAAACGAATTCCTGGGAGCAGGAACACATGAATCAATATTCAACAGGGCAGGAATTTCCAGAGTTGTGAATTTTATAAGATAGAAGCAGGAGAATATAATAGTAAGAAGTATGGTTCTGATAAAATAATAAATTAGAAGGTTAAATGAAAAAGCCGCACCTGTGATCTCAGATCAAAAGTGAGGCTTTAATTTATTACCTTTATTTTCTATTCGCCAAGTTTCACAAGCGACTCCACCGGAAATATGTCGTTCTTTGAAACATTAGCATCAAACCACTGGCAGACCACATCTCCTGACTTGTTGCCTTTTATTATTTTTAATGCTTCATCCTGAACCTTTGTTGATACATCGCTTGAACTGCCGACAAATCTCTGTATTGTCATCTTCGGTCCGCCTGATTTCAGCATTACTATATCGCCTGATTTTAATTCCTGCATATTAGTTAATTGTGTTAATTATATTAATTATGTTAATTGTGTTAATTGTGTTAATTGTGTTAATTGAAACTTTTACAGCTATACATTCAAAATAAATTACAACAAAACAAATAAACCAATTAACACAATTAACTAATAAACTAATTTACTGCTTTATGAGCTGTTCCGTTTCCGTTTGTGCTCATTTCAAAAACAGGCAATGCCAATTTCGGTCTGTCCTTAAAGTCAGGAAGTTCAACTGGTTTTTTCTTAAGCTGCTCAAGCGCTATCTCAATTGCCTTGTCAAGCTGTGGATCTCTGCCTTTTGCATAATCTTCAGGCGTGACATCTACTTCCACATCAGGATCTGTCCCGTAATTCTCGACTTTCCAGCCGACATCCTTCATGTAAGTTGCAAATTCCGGCTGAGTCGTCATCGTACCATCAGCAAGCGAAAGACGCGGATGAATTCCTATTACACCGCCCCATGTTCTTTTGCCTACAAGCTTGCCGAGTTTCATCTGTTTGAACTGATGGCTGAATATATCTCCATCCGAACCTGCCCATTCGTCCGTAACTGCTACCATCGGTCCGGCTACGCTGTGACTCGGATATGAATCTACGCTTCCGTATCTTGAAACTCCGTATCCGTAATGTTTCCTGGAAAGCTTTTCAAGTAAAAGCTGTGAAACATGACCGCCTCCGTTGTCCCTGAGATCTACAATGAGCCCGTCTCTTTTGGATTCATAAATATAATATCTGTGAAATTCAGAATAACCGTTGGGTCCCATATCTGGAATGTGAACATATCCGAGTTTTCCTTTTGATTTTTTATGAACATATTCTCTCCTGCTCTCAACCCATTCCCTGTAACGCGCATCCGTATCTGATGCAATTGTCTTTACATCATAAGTATTTGTCTTTCCGGTTGTTGCTAATCTAACCGTAACTCTCACTATATTATTTACCTGATTGACAAGTAATGAATTCGGCGTGATTTCAGAGGATAGAGCTTCTCCGTTTATGGCAATAAGGTAATCTCCTTCATTTATATCTGTCCCTGGAATTCGTAACGGAGATCCGTTCTTCCATGAGTCACCTTTAATAATATGAGTGATCCTGTATGCTTTTTTTTCTTCATCGAAAACATAATCCGCTCCCAGAGAACCGAGCTTATAATCAGGAGCCGGCTTATAGTCTCCTCCCATTTCATAAGCGTGTGAAGTTCCGAGCTCTCCCTGCATCTCCCAGATCAGATCCGAGAACTCCGAGCGAGTCGCGATCCTGTCAAGCAAAGGAAGATATCTCTTATAAACTGCGTTCCAGTCAATTCCTGACATATCCTTTGTCCAGTAATTTTCCTTCTGCAGTCTCCATGCTTCCGAATACATCTGCTTCCATTCACTCATCGGATCCAGATTCACTTTCACTCTTGAAAGATCGACCCAGTCGCTTTTATTTCTTGAATGGAGTCCAAACTCTTTCATCTCCTGCTTCATTGAACTTTCCTCAAAAAGATTTGATGCAAGAAATAATTTGTTTTCAGTCCTGTAAACAAGCGTTTTACAGTTCATTCCCACTTTAAAATTAGAGACCTTCTTCGTGATAGTTTCAGATTTTTGTGTATTAAAATCAAATCTCTCCAATGATTCATCAGAAGGATGCTTCTCCCAGTACCAGTGATGAAGTGCGCCTTTTATCGGCTCCCTACTGTATAATAATCCGTCTTTCACTGCAGCTATCTGAAAATAATTCTTTTCAGGCAGAGGAAATGAAATTATCCTCTCTTCGATGTCTTTCAGGTCAACTTCAACTTTGACATTATGTTTATTTTTTGATTTTGTATTTGTCTCATCCTTGGACATATCATCATGGTTATTTTTCTTTCCGAGCAATCTTCTGTACTCGGGAGTAAACGGAGATATTGTATCCTTTTTCAGAGTTATAAGATAAGGTCTTACACCCAATGAAAATCCAAGCTGAAAATAACTTGTATCATAAACCGGATTGAACTCTCTTGCAGATAAAAAATAAATGTACCTGCCGTCAGGATCAAATACAGGCTGGTAATCCCTGAATCCCTTTGGAGTGATCCTGTGGTTTTCCTTTGTTTCCAGATTGTATAAGTAAATTGAAGAAAGATATTCCGCATCTGACATACTGTATGAAAGCCATTTTCCGTCGGGTGAAAAAGAAAAATCCTCTATTCTTTCAAACTTACTTCGCGCCACTCTAACTGAACTCTCATCTTTTAAACTAATCAGAAATAATTCATGTCTGTTATTTGTAACAGCAACGATATCTTCTTTAGGTGAAACTTTCATCTTTGCTGTTATTCCGATATCTGGTTTGCTTAATCTCCTTATACTTTGAGTTCCGTTTTTAAATGTATGAACTTCAATAGCCTCGCTGCCCCCATCATCAGACACAGTTACTATTGTTTCCCCGTCATAAAGCCATTGAGTCTGCCTGTAACGAACGCCGTGTGCTTTGCCGATCTGCATAACAGGTCCTTCCCAGTTTGAAAAGATATATGACTTACCCCTTGAAGTTATTGTAATGGAATTACCGTCCGGATTGATGTTGTAATCTTCCAGATATTTTGATGTGTCTATGAACTTTCTCTGACGCTGTATCTGAGGACTGAAATACTGTACTTCAATTTTTCTTTCCTCATTAGTAACAGGATCAAATAAAAATATCTCCGAACCGGCATGGTAAACTATTCTTTTTCCGTCTGTCGTTGCATTTCGAACATAATATTCCTTATTGTGTGAATGGCTCTTTATATTTTTTCCTTCAGTTGTACATGAATATAACCTACCTATTCCTTCATGATCAGAAATAAAATATATCCTTTCTCCTATCCACAT
Organism: uncultured Ignavibacteriaceae bacterium; assembly: GCA_964561045.1. GTDB lineage: Bacteria > Bacteroidota > Ignavibacteria > Tepidaquicellales > Tepidaquicellaceae > JAGPCH01. Next base: position 8,539 of record CAZLOL010000009.1, read on the forward strand.
CGGACTTGCAAAATTACCATTAACTTTTTCCAGGAACTTCTCAAATTTTCCTTTTCCTTTTCTGTCAATCCAGAATTTACCTGCTGTCCCTCCTTTATATCTCTTCCACCTGGCAGGATCCATAGTATTTCTTCCTAAAAGCACTGCATTCTTCTGTCCGAATGAAATATTGTTTGCAATACCGAATGGCATCTTTACCGGCAGACCGCCGTCAATCGAAATTTTATACAACTCCATCCTTCCGACAAATGGCTGACTTGCATCGGATGAAAATATAACATTCTTGCTGTCTTCCGTCCAGCCGACTACTTTAGTATTCTTTCCGATAAAAGTCAGCCTCCTGTTTGCTCCGCCTTCCGAAGGAATTATATAGACATCTCTTTCTCCTTCTTCTTTACCGGAAAATGCAATGTATTTTCCATCAGGTGAATAATGAGGATTGCTTACCTCTCCTGAATTAGATGTAAGCCTTCTTGCAATTCCGCCCATTGATGACACTTCCCAGATATCATCTTCACTTACAAATGCAACTTTCTGATCGTTTATGGTTGGAAATCTTTTATAACCCGGTTTGTTCATTTTGAATTTAAATTGTTAAAGTTTTTAAATACAGTTTACGAGGAATTTCCGTTTAGGTTGGGGTCTAACGTTGTATGTAATTTAACTGAAATAGATTTTATAATCTATAAATTTATTAAAAATTATTTATAAACGCTCTGAAATGTCTATATATTTCAACACCCGGTACTTAATACCTAAAACTAACTGCTCCATATATGAAACTTCATCCCAAACGGATCAGCTATCATTACGCTATTTTCACCGTAAACCTGCGTAACCTTACATCCTTCTTTTTCAAGCTCTGCCTTAGCAGACTGTACATCATCCACTTTGAACTCAAAAAAAGTAAATCCCGAATCCGAAGCTTCCATATAAAAATTTATTCCGTCCTTTTTGAAATGTGTTTCCTTATCTGATGCTGTTACAACTTCCATACCAATTACCTTCTCATAAAATTCTTTAGCTTTAACATATTCTTTTACCTGAAATGCTATGTGCGGGCTGAATTTGAAGTCCATAATATTTTTTATTAAAAAATAACCTTTTATAATAAATATTTAAATACCTTGTAACTTACTCTGATAATATCTGCAGCATTATAATTTATTTTTAAAAATAAGTCAGCTTAATCACCGGATTAAACATTTCACATATTCTGCCAATATCCTATTGGCAGTATAATATATTTTTTGTATTTTTGAATCAATTATGATATTTTGAAAAACAAGATCAAAGAATTCACTCCGGGTACAACAAGGATCGAGGCATTCAGCGACGGTGTTTTTGCAATCGTTGTCACACTGCTGGTTCTCGAATTAAGAGTTCCTCATCTTCCGGAAAACTTCACTTCAGCTGAAGTTTTAAATGAACTTGTTCATCTCGGACCAAAGTTTATTAGTTTCGGGCTAAGCTTTCTTGTCATTGCTATCTTCTGGGTAAACCATCATCAGATGTTTCACAGCCTTGAAAAAACCGACCGTTCATTGCTGTGGTATAATAATCTGCTTCTGTTCACACTTTCATTTGTTCCTTTTCCGACTGCATTCCTCGGTGAATATCCGACGGACACTATACCCGTCATGCTTTACGGCTTTGCAATGTTTGCTGCTGCCGTTAGCTTCAATTTAATGCTCAGACATGCCGTCAAAGCCGGATTATTTCTGCCTTCAATATCTGCACAAACCATGAAAGAAAGCATAAAGCGGGGAATGTTAGGTCCTGTTATTTATTTCATTTCAATCATAAGCGCTCTGATATCTGTTTACATATCTCTTGCCGTTTTTATACTTGTACCGGTTTTTTATTTCATCCCTCAGAAAATAGTCAGACTCGACAAACAGTAAAATATCCGGATCAGTAATATTGAGATTACTTTTTAAATAGAATGAAAGATCCTTATTGAGTAATTTTTCATTGCAGGAAAATTGCATTCATTAATCATAAATTTTAATTTTTAAAATTTATTTTACATTATTCATATCTAATTATTAAAAATGAATTATACATTTGATAAAACACTAAAAGGAATATCCTTCGAAGATGCTTTGATCAGAATTACAGACGAGCTCAAAAAAGAAGGATTCGGAATTATCACTGAGATCGACGTTAAGGAAACATTTAAGAATAGGCTTGATGTAGATTTCAGGAATTATAAAATTCTGGGAGCATGCAATCCCGGTTTCGCGCATAAGGCAATTCAGGCGGAAAGTAAGATAGGCGCTTTTCTACCGTGTAATGTGATCGTTCAGGAAAATGCAGTGGGAGACATAGAGGTATCAGCAATTGATCCTGAAATATCAATGTCTTCAGTGAATAACCATAATCTGTCAGGGATCGCATCTGAAGTAAAAAATAAGTTGAAAAAGTTTATGGATCAGCTTTGATAATTTCCGGTTAATAATTTTTTACTACAAGATATTCCTCGTATTCTGATATTACCTCAAATCCTATTTTCTTATAACAGTTTACGGCTGACAGGTTTTTTATGCTAACATTTAAACCGATGTTATCAACGCTCAGAAGAAGATCATTACATAAAGCAGATGTAAGCTTCTGACATATCGCTTTTCCGCGGTGCGAAGGATCGATTGTGATATTACCCAGTGTAGCAACTTTATACTTCTCCGAATAAACATGTATCCCGGCAATACCAATTAGTTTTCCATTTTCAAAATAACCGAAATACTTTCCCGTCTCAAGCATTCTTTTATCAAAAAAATTATCTGGATAACTTTCTTCATATAATCCATTGATAACATCATTATCACCCGGACTCAATCGTCTTATGTTTTCATTATTTTCTTTCAATAATAAATTTTTATTTTTAAGAGACATCTTTAAGTATGTTCCGTGATCGGTCACAGAATAATCTCCACTGAATGCTTTTATTAATCCTTTGCTTAAATGGCAGTATATTTTTTCCGGCAGCTTGTCTTTGATCTTTTCGATAAGTAAACACATAAGTTCAGTTTTTTCTTCAGTGATAGCAAGAAAGGTCGAAAGATCCGTTCCTTTATATAAAAGAGCTATCTGTTCAGGATCATTTTCCGGTCCTATCGAATACCATTTTGTAAATTTCCAGAAGAAATCATCAAGGTCGCCTATCGAATAAATATTCAGGTCGGTGTTTTTTCTGAAATGATTTTCAATAAGATTCTTATCTTCAATAGTTGTTATATTCATTTTCAGTTATTTAATATTAATTCACTCAGCTCTGAGATTGTTGCCTTAAAACTCAAACTTAAATTAACTAACTTTGCATAGAATAAAAATTTAAAATCTAATTTAATCATGAATGAAGAAATTGTAAAAAAATATTGTGAGCTTATATTAAAGGTAGGCGTAAATCTTTACAAAGGTCAGTGTCTTGTTATTAACAGCAGTACGGGAAATATGGATTTTGCTCTGAAGCTTGCAGAAACTGCTTACGGGCTCGGTGCAAAATATGTGGAGCTTATCACATTCAGCAACAGGCTTAAAAAATGCAGGGTTGAAAATATTTCTGATGAAAAAGAACTTGAATTTATTCCTGTCTTTCCGACAGTAAGAAATTTTGAAATGATCTCAAACGACTGGGCTTATATAAGAGTAGATAATCTCGAGGAAATAGACGAACTAAAAAATATAGATGCCGGAAAATTCGGTATCCTTACTAAAAAAGAACTGGAAAGCAACAGCACCATGTCAGCTGCTGTGTCAGGCGCAAAGATCCCGTGGTGTATAGTCGCTGCTCCAGGTCCGCTCTGGGCTGCTAAAGTTTTAAATCAGGAACCTTCCGGTAAAACAACTGACAAGTTCACGGAAATGCTTATCAAAGTTCTGAGACTGGATAAAACTGATCCTGTTGCAGAGTGGAGATCTCTCGGTGAAAAGCTGATACACAGAAGCAACATACTTACAGAAATGAATTTGGATAAACTGATCTTTGAAGGTCCGGGAACAAATCTGGAAATAGGGCTGAACAAAGATACTAACTGGAAAGGCGGTCCCGCTATTGCCGCAAACGGCAGAGCTTTCATTCCTAATATTCCCACCGAAGAAGTCTTTACAACTCCAGACTTCAGAAGGACAAACGGAAAAGTTAAAGTTACAAAGCCGGTAAAGGTTTTGGAAAATTCACTCACAGGTATCTGGTTTGAATTCAAAGACGGAAAGGTCATTGACTTCGGAGCTGATTCCAACAGGGAAATACTCGAAAAATTCCTGAACACTGACGACGGGGCAAGATATCTCGGTGAGGTTGCTTTGGTGGATAAGAATTCCGAGGTTCATAAAAGCGGACTGATATTCAACAGCATTCTTTATGATGAAAATGCCGCATGTCACATAGCTCTCGGACGGGGTTTTCCAACTTGCTTTCCGAATAAAGACGAACTTACCAATCCGGAAGAAATGAAAAAGTATGGATGCAATTTCTCGCTTGTGCATACTGATTTTATGATCGGGTCGGAAGTAATAAATGTTACTGGAGTCACTCAGGACGGAAAGAAAGTTGAGATAATAAAAGACGGTGAGTTTAAGATCTGATCTAAGATTTTATTAAAAATACAGCCACGCACATAATACCGAACCGCAATTCCCGCATTCTTTTTTAAAAAGAATTCCCGGTTGTATTGTCTTATTGCAGTGCGGGCAAGTTGAATTGATTGAATTTTTTATAGCTAAAATCAATCCTGTCATTGCAAAAAACAGCAGATAAATAATTGGAATGGCAAGCAATAGAGTATTAGTTGTTTCATTCAGTAAATCTATTTTATCTGAATATATCCGGAAGAATGTTCCCGCCACGGGCAATATCAAAACAGATAACAGTAATGCCGATACAACATTAAAAACATAGAACCTCTTTAGCGGCGGTTTATTTTTTATGTACCTTCCGTAAACTTTTCCGGTAAAAAATCTCACATAAAATATCCAGAAGAAATTTACGGTATATGCCATCACAAATGATAAAATTATCAGCGGGATCTTTTCAAAAATGAATTCAGAAAAGCTGCTGTTTATCATTTCATTTAATACTGAATAATACGGAATAAGAACGCATCCGGCTGCCATTCCGCATGTTATAATAAAGGCAGATGAGAAAATTCTTTTGACGGTAAAAGAATTTTTTCCTTCAGAAAGTGAAGCTATAACATTTCTCTGTATCTGAAGTCCTAGAGATGATGAGATAAGATATGAAGTAATAAAAAACGGAACAAAACAAAAGACAATGAATAATATTATGCTGAGAATTACGGACAGTAAAGTAAATGTTACATTCTGAGAAATTACCTGACCGGCTCCGGAGAGCAGCCCCGTAAAAGTCAGTGCTGTTTTGATCAAAATTATTAAAGAAAAAATACTGAACGGCAGCAGCACGCCTACAATAAAACATATATCATTTTTCAGAATGAATAATTCCCGCGGATCATTAAGTATCATTGACCTTTCATTTGGATCAGGATGCCAACTGAATAAACTCTTAAAAAAAGTAGTTCTTTTTCCTTTCTCTGAATTCTCCCTGAACATCTGAGCAAGTTCTTCTTTTGACCCTGCATATGCTGCTCTGCAGTCTGCATAATATTCCCTTGTTCTTACCAGACTTTTCAGAAGCAGATAAATTAATAAAAAAAATAACGATATTGATATTGTCAGAAGCAGAAAAGACGGAATGCTTTCCAGAAGAATTTTCTCTATAACTTCCGTTTCTAAACCACTGCTTACCTTTTTGAAAATGTTCATCGAAAAACTGATTAAGATTATCAGCAGCGTAGGAACGGCAAAGGTGTAAAGTACCGCTTTCCATAGAGACCTTGCCATATAGGTCTTTGATACATCGTTATTAATAATGTGACCTGTCTCGTGAAGTACTATTGCTTTGAATCTTTTGAAATTCTTATATGCCATCATCCTGAGACCATTATCTATTCTCAGCATATTTTTGTTTTTAAAACCAAATGCCTGAGCACCGGTTGTAAAATCCGGCGCAATAAAGATCTCGGGTGTCTCAGCTCCGTATACAGAAGTAATATTTTTAATATCATTTGTTAACCTGAAATATTTTCCGTCTTTATCATCAGCTCGTTTCAGATTCTTTTTGCGGATAATTTCCTTTGAATGTCTGCGGTATAGATAATAGGAAAAGATGAATGTAACTGTAAAGATTAAAAAAGAAATCAATACAGAAGGCAGATACTCAAGTGAATTTGAGATCATTTTATAACCTGAATCTTTAAGATCCTCGGTTGTATTAATTCCTGTATTGGTATGATCTACCTTCGGCGAAATATATTTGTCTGTATCGCCTTCAGACAGAAAATAAACAGGTAAATAGTTTCCTAAGATAAGTGAAAGTACAATTACCGATACAAGAAGAAGGTTGAATCTCGCATTTGTCTCGGGAGGCAGTGCAAAAGGATTTAATGTTCTTTCTGATTTTACATTATCCATTATGCGGCATTTATTTGTGATATATTACTGCTTTAAAGCCATGGAAGCTATCAAAGCATTGGCAAGATTATTAGCCTGTTCTTCGGATAAGTTCAAAGAAATTCCCCTGCTTACTGCTTTCTCATATACAGTTTTTAATTGATCGGGAGTTAGTGCAACATCATCTTTCTTTTCCGCTTTTTTGTTAAACAGGGATTTGATCTTTGCTTTAAGTTCATCTGTCAGAGCGCCTTTTGCTGCGCCAAATGCTTCAGTTGCAATGTATGTTATAACTGTTGTAACCACCGTCATTACAGCCGGTGAAAACATTTCCATGATCCCTTCTATGCCAAAACCTATCGGATCATCATCTGATGATTTCTTTTCAAATACTGCCGGATCAGAAAAGTAGGCTTCCGAAATCTCTTCAAACATATCTATCTCTTCCGGTGCAATATCATTTATAATATTGTATGATATTTCATTAATTGTTTGCCTGATCTCTTTATCCATTTCTGTCATTCTGAATTTTTAAGAATTAAAATAATGATATTTGAAGCAATATTGTAGTTCTTTTTTCTGATTCGACAGCTCAGGTTTCTTTACTCTTTTCAGATTGCTTTTAATTATGATGTTTTGAGCTAATAGATTAAACATCAACACCGGATTCTTTTGCTTTTCTCTTCAGCCAGTTAACGGAACCTATTCCTGTATTCTGTTCCAGATATAATTTCAGTTTTAATTTTGCATTTTCATCTTTACCGTATTTTATATCGGTAAGCATTAAATAACCCTTTATAAATTTTCTGAATTTTTCCTTTATTATTTCCTGAATGTTCTTGTCGTTATCCAGCAGATGCTTAAAAGAATCGATCAGGCTTACGGAAGACTCATGCCATCCGAGTTCAAAATATACAATCAGCAAAGAAAGCTTAAGCCCGGCTTTCATGTGAGGCTCATGAAGTTTTTTTATTTTACTGAAAAATTCATTTGCCTTCAAGAATTCTTTTTTGTTAATGAATATGCTGCCAAGACAGTAATTTCTTATGTCTTCCTGTGTTTTTTCATCAAGTCTGCTTATATATTGATCTACAAATTCTTCCGCCCATTTATGTTCGTTCAAATGCAAAGCTACATTAAAAAAAGTCATGAAATTATTTACAAAAAATCTATCTTCGTCTCCTGTATTATAAATTTTTTTACTTAAAGATAATTTGACCAGTTCAAATTGCTCTTTCATTATTGCGGTTTCTCCGGAATGGAATCGAAAAGTGATATAATTGCTGATATTCTCCCACAGAGCATACTTAAAGGAGGCTGAAACATTTTCATCAATTCCGGTTAATATATTCTTTAGTATAAAATAATATTTTTCATCCTGTTCCCGGTCTAAAAGCAATATATAATAATATGTTTTTATGTAGAAGTTTTCTAAAAATCCAGGGTTTCTGTCTATAAAAGTTAAGACTTCCTCTATCAGCGGCATGTTGATTTCTGATTTATGAACTTTATTCAAACTGTTTATAAGTACATAATTCTCAAGAATTGATATAAGAAAACTGTCTATCAGATATTTGCTGCTTTGTTCGAATTCTGCTCCAGGCATTATTTTATGTTTATCCGATATCTTCGAATAAAGCATCGAAAACCTTACTTTTTCAATTCTGAATTTATTCACAAAATAATCCGCATCTCCGGTCGCCGAATCTTCTATTTCGATATCAGCCTTGTTAAGATATTTTTCCGCAAGCCTTATCTTCTTTTTGTCACTGAGAAATTTTATGATGTTGAAATCTTTTCTCATCTGATCACCTCTGTCCATAGAAATTGAAATGAATTCTTCCGTGAGCTTTGTGAGATCGTAAACGAGATTCTTCATTACGCCGTAATTGTAGGGCTTGTCCGGGAACAACGATCCCCATAAATTTTCTCTGTGGAGCTTACTGCTGGAAAGTTCAGGGTAGTGTTTTTTAATATTGGCGAAGAGTTTTACAGCTGAAGTTTTTTTATTGTGAAAGGGTGACTCTAAAAAGTCCTGTAAACTTTTAATTTCTTCTTTGGTGAAAGACCTGAGAATTTCTATTAGTGATGAGTTCAGCATTATTCATACTGTAATATTTTAAATCTCCTGCTTCAATACAGTTTTTTGTCTTAATTAAAGCGAGGGGGGTGATTCATTCCAAAATTGTGATCCTGCTCCGTTCCGGAATACCTCTGCTGTTTTCTTTTAATAAATTCACTCCGTCATCACTTTAATAATTTAAATGTGACAGATAATCCTTAATCATTAAACTGTCATCTGAAAAAACAAAGTCATTTAAGTAAAACATGTTTCCGTCCGGTTCTTTTACTGCCCAGTGAATATGAGCCGGAAATTTATTATCCTGATACCTGCCCGGTCTGATAGTATGTATCTCATAACTGCCTTCGGTATAAGTTTTACAGTAACCGAAAAGATGTCCGTGCTGTTTATGCAATCCCGTCTCATCTCATTTCTTTGTATAATAACCTTTATTGTCCGTGTGATATGCATAAATTATCAGATCATTATAAGGAGTAACACTGTCTTCTTTGAATATCTGTCCTTTGATAATTATCCTCACTCATTCATCAGCATTATCCGCAATCGCCATCTTGCTCGACATATCCTTTGGTAAATTTACAAATAAACAGAAAAGAGGCGAATCCGGATTATTAAAGTAGTATGAAGCTGCTGTCATTTTTTCTGATGCCCCATTGTTCTTTGTGCCTGAAAATCCGCAGGAAATAAAATGAAATGTAAAAATGAAAATAGTTGATTTCATATTTCAATATGAATTTATTGTTTTACAGTACCTTTTATTGCGCAGCCTTTGAATTTTTTATTTCCTGTCAGCTCGACTTCAGCAGAATAATCATAAGTTTTATCCGACATCGTATCAGAACATTTTTCTTTTTTTATCCTGATTTCTATGACATACCCCTGAATCTTGTTATGGTTCCTGTAAATAATATACCCGCTGTCCTCTTCGGGTTCGGCATAAAAAAAATAATATTTTTTACTCTCTCCAGGTAGTATGAATTCAATCAGGTTTTCATACTTAGAGATCTGCAGCGACCAGTTTGGCTCATTTCCCAAAGCCCAGAAATCATAAGGCACACAAGTGTTTCTGAAATTCTTATTCTCAACAGACATTACCTCTTTTACCCGAAGCGTTCTTGGATATTTTTCTCTTATGGTCTGATCCTTTGTTTCTTCAAAATCCCCCTTTACTCTGATAAAAACAGAATTGTAAACGCTTTGAACACTGAACATTTTTTTATACTGTGCTTCCAGTTTTTTTGTGTCATCAATCACCCAATAAACCGAATCCGGATTCTGACAGTAAATAAAAGAATGTGTATTCAGATTTGTTAAATATACGCCCTCATAAAATTCTGGTTTTTCAGGAGCTTTTACTGAGTCGGTTTTTTTATCGTCTTGCTTCAATGTCTGCCCTGAAGGTTCATCGCTTTTCTTGCTGCAGCCTGAAATAAATGTCAGGAATATAATGGCAAAAAGATATTTTAGCATAAAATTTTTTTAATTTGCCGAATAGACTTTCTTTGTTAAAATTAATTTTAATAAATATTAAAAGCGAATCATATATATTTATCATAATTAAAAATTACCAATACAGGATCGCTAATTATTTAACTTTAAGCCAGGGGGGATTTGTTCTAATAATTTTTTTAAAATATACACAGCTTTCAATATGCGCTCCGGGAAGGTATCCAGTGCTCATCAGAAATTCATTCACTATTTCTCCGCCTGTAAACTTAAAAGTCTTTTTAAAAAGCTTTGTCCATTCTTCCCTCGACAGCGGATGATAGTGATCTATCCATTTTTTAAAAGAACCGAATTCCTTCTGCAGTTTCAGTATTGTCTTTGCATTTTCAATCGCGGCATTTATCTTAAGCCGGTTTCTGATAATCCCTGCATCATTTAGTAATCTTTTGATCTCCTTTTCATCATAAGCTGCAACTTTCTTTATGCTGAATTTATGATAAGCTTTACGGAAGTTTTTCTGTTTGTTGAGAATGGTGGTCCAGCTTAAACCGGCTTGATTGATCTCAAGTATAAGCCTTTCGAAAAGTTCATTATCATCTTCGATAGGGAATCCGTATGCCGTGTCATGATAAATTCTGTGAACGTTTTCCTTGTCCATTAATGCTACGGCATCACAGTAAGTTTTTGGTTTTTCCAATTCTTAAATTTAATTTTCTGAATATATTGATTACCATTCTCCTGCATACAGCGGATCTATTCCGGATATATGCTTTAAGTAATTAAATTTTAAAGCCGTTATCTGTCTTATGTGCAGATAATCGTGAGCAAGCCAGTTGGTCAGAAAAAATTCAGCTGACATTATCCCGAATGTCTTATGTTTATATTCGTTTTTCCAATTTGGTTCTTTAAGAGACCTTAACCATTCTACTGACTTTTCTCTTTCAGCTAAGAACTTAACAACAATTTCATCATAATCCTGTTCAATGTAATTTTTACTTTTTACCCATCCGACCGGATCTATAGGAGGAAGATCAGACTGATAATTTTCAAGAATGTGTCCGGTTCTTGCTCTGAAGTCAAACTGTTCTTCATCATAAAGGTGACAGACAATTTCTAGAAGACACCACTTTTCGGAACCGGGTTTCCATAAGTATTCTTCTTTTGACAAATGCGACAGTAAAGATTTAAATGTATTTAGATTTTCCGAAAGTTTATTTGTAATGAATGTGTGATCCATAATCTTTAGAATTATTCAACAGCAGTTTTTGCCTTCTTGTACAGGCGGACACTTCACGGTTCCGTAACTGCAGAATACACAGCAGTCTCCGGGCTTCGGTCTTAATAATGTCTTACATTTACTGCATTCATAATACCAAAGACATGAATTTAAAGACATATTCTCTTTTTTTTGAAAGTTGCAGACAGGGCAGGTTATTATTGATGTTAAAATTATTTCCAAAGCCTGACTTAGAATTTTTAAAAAATAACAACTTGATCTGTAATTATCAACCTAAAGAGATGAAGTAAAAAATCCTCAGCAAAATTATTCCGGACATACTAACTTAAGCTTTTATAAATAGTATAGGAAGATGTTATTATTATAACAAGTCCGACCATGAACATCAGTACCTTTGGTTTTACTTTTGTAGCCATATATGCTCCTATCGGAGCGGCAATGATCCCTCCGATTATAAGACCGAGTATTATTTTCCAGCTGTCGACCCCGACAAAAAAAAGAAAAACTCCCGTGCTGAAAAAAGTTACAAAGAATTCAGCTGTATTTACCGTACCTATTGTTTCCTTAGGTGTCTTGCCGCGGTAAATAAGGTTTGAAGTTACGATCGGTCCCCATCCGCCGCCGCCAATCGCATCGCAAAATCCGCCTGTTAACCCGAGCAGCGAAACCTTCTTTGTTTTATCTTTGAGCTCAATTGTTTTAAAACTCTTTAGTAAAATAAATATTCCTATTACAAGCAAATAAGCAGATATGTACGGCTTTATAATATTCCCGTCGAATATTTTTGAAAGCAGATATGCACCGATCACAGCACCAATTACTCCCGGTATCGCTAGCTTAAAGAATAATTTTAAATTAACATTTTTAAGAAAAAGATGTGAAAGCCCTGATACTCCTGTTGTGAAAACTTCAGCAGTATGAACGCTCGCTGAGGCAAACACCGGTGGTATTCCAAGATTTAACAATAAAGTAGTGCAGCTGACACCGTAAGCCATCCCAAGCGCACCGTCTATTAACTGAGCAATGAAACCTGCAAATACAAAAAATAAAAAATCCCTGTCAAATGAAATGTCAAATCCCTTTTGTGAAAAGAACGTCAGTTTGAGGATCAGATAAACGATCAGAATGGTCTTTAAAGTTATTATAAAAAATCCGATGTGTTTTGCGGAAAAAATACTTGTCATGATTTTAACATGTTATAAATTTGTTGAATGAAAATATATTTATCTGCAAATGGTTTTTGATCTTCGGAAAAAATGCGGATGAAGTTAATATGCATTATTGAGACCGGCGAAACCGGAGTTAAACTAAAAGATTAATTTTAATATAAACTTACTAATTAAAATCAGCTATATCAATTATGGAATTTTAACTTTTATTGGCTTATGGTTCGGAGAGTTTTAATATACTGATGAAGCATGGTATCTGATGACGGGATGATTTATTGATGATGAGTTTAATGTTTAAACAAAAGACTGCCGGTTAATTACACCGGCAGTCTTATTTTTATCTGTTAAATCCCATGAGGAAGATAATTTTATTTAACTCCTTTTACCGTGATGCTTAAGATCCTGTTGCCGCTGTTCTTGTAATCTTCAAGTTCTTCTGAAGAAATATATTTAAGCATTGATTCATCGGAAATATCTATTACTTTTTCTTTCAGTATCTTAACTTCCTTAAACCCTGAGTCTGAAATTATATTCAGATAATCTTCTTTCTTTACTGCACCTGATATACAGCCCGCGTATAACTCCGCGGTCTTTCTGACTTTTTCAGGAAGATCGTCCGAGATCACAATGTCTGAAATGGTGAAATGTCCTCCGCTCTTCAGAACTCTGTTAATTTCATCGAATGCTTTTTTCTTTTCCGGCACAAGATTCAGAACACAATTGCTTAACACTACATCTATGCTGTCTTTTTCTACGGGCATATTTTCGATCTCGCCAAACCTGAACTCAACATTTTTGAATCCGAGCTTTGCCTTGTTTGCATTGGCTTTTTCTATCATGGCTTCTGTCATATCCAGCCCGATAACTTTTCCTTTGTCACCGACTGTTTTACTGGCGATGAAAACATCATTGCCGGCACCTGAACCCAGATCAAGCACAACATCACCTTCTTTCATATTAGCATATTCAGTCGGAATTCCGCATCCGAGTCCGTAATCCGCCTCTGCTACATATCCGTCAAGAGTTGTATAATCATCTGCCATACTTTCTCCCGTAGAGCAGCAGTCCGTTCCGCAGCAGCCTGAATTCCTTTCGATAAGAACGCTTGTATATGCTTTTTTAACTGTTTCTTTGATTTGTGTCGTTTCCATTTTATTTTTATTTGTTTAAGTTTTTAAATTCATATATAAGACGTAAACTTTTAAAAAAGACGCAACTTGGTTAATTAGTTGATTAGTTGATTGGTTGATTGGTTGATTGGTTGATTAAATTAGAAAATACGTTAAGGCTTAAATTACATATTAAAACTAAAATGACTAACAGGATTTTTTACACTGTCTGGATTTATAATCCATAATATTCCCGTATTTGTCATACGAAATATTACAGCAGTCTTCGAATAATTCTTTTAGTTTTACTTTTGCTCTCTGAACTCTGGACTTTGCCCCTGAATATGAAATTCCAAGATGCTCCGCAAGCTCAAACTGTGAATAGTTCTGAATTTCAGTCAATGTAAGCGCTTCTTTATAAATAGCGGGAAGTTTGTTAATGAAAGGTATAACACATTCTGCTAACTCCGATGTTTTATCATTTAAATCATGTTTCTCCGGTGAATCCGGAAAATCATAGTTGTCATTAAATTCATTCAGATCATAGTTTTTCTTTCTGAAATAATCTATTATAGAGTTGTAGGTAATTCTGTAAATCCAGAATTTCAGACTCTTCTCCTCTTTCAAAGAGGAAATATTCTTCTGAATCTTTATAAACGAATCTTGTAGAATATCCTTAGCGGCATCACTGTCTTTTACACGGCTTTGTATGAATCTGTAAAGATCCTTGTTGAAGCTGTTCCATATTATTGTCAGATCTCTTTCCAAAATTTTATTTATGTTTAAAGTATGACGATTATAATAGTAAAAAGACGCAAATAAAAAGCTTTACAATTAAATAAAATTTCAGATCGGATATGCTTCGCTACCGGCTTTCAATGCGCCTTTAATTGTTCCGTCTATGTATTCATCACCCGGAAAAAAAATATCACAGTCATCATAAGATTCGGTACTGTATCTGTAAATTGCAAAATCCCAATTTTTCATATCGCCAGTGTACTCTAATCTCACTACCGATTCTAAATTGCCGTTTTCTTCTCTTTTAAGATATAAATAACTACCTTTAACTACCGGAATAAACTTTGCCTCATTATCTTTATAGGTTTTCGAATTAAACTTATCTACAATATCCTTTATTTCCTGAATTAGATATTTCGGTATTTTCATTGCTAATTATTTTACATGGATAATAAAAAATTTCATTGATTAAAAGTCGGTATTTACTTTAAAGTTAGTTAGTATTTTTAGTTAACTCTTTATTCGTCTGATTTTCAATTTAATCATCTTTGCTTTTTTTGTATTGGTAATTATCTTCACTGTAAATATTTTTTTTTGCTTAGTTACTGTAATATTCATAATAGTTATCATCCATAATATCTCCCATACCCCAGCCAATTCCATCTGTTTCCTCAATTATATCTTTTGTTCTTTCATTAAATTTTTCAAGAAGATTTTCTTTCCTTAACAGTTCCAGTGCCTTTTCAAATGTGTTACTGATACTTAATACCATTTGCTCGTTGTCATCTCCGTATTTATATATATACAGCAATCCGCATTCAACATAATGAAGCATTAGATCAGCTACGCATTCGCCTGACACTTCGAATTTCTTAAAATCATTGATTGCTTTTCTGCTTACAGAAAGTCTTGGCTTAATTCCCCGTTTTGGGAAAAAACCTTCTCTTACTTTACCCTTATATTCTTCAAGTAGATTCTTTTCGTCAGGTTTTATATAAAACTTAAAATAATCTTTGACCGAGATATTCTTTCTGTATAAATCGGAAATTAAATCTATAAGGTGCATCTTTTCTAATTTACCTAATTCTTTTTTTATTTCTGAAAATCCCATATTTAAATTTTAATTGATTTAAATAAATTTATCTTTGTTCTTCAGGTTATGACAGTAATTCTCCCCCGAACCACTCCTTCAGCTTTCCCGCAACTTTCTTTCCGGCTGATCTCTCTATAATGTTAAAATTATTTTTCATGACTTCCTTAATATTTTCCACGGATCCGAATTCTATCAAAAGCTTCTGTGCCGTTTTCTCTCCGATACCTTCTATTTCAGTCAGTTCAGTTGAAAAAGTTCTCTTGTCGCGAAGACTCCTGTGGTAAGTCACCGCAAATCTGTGCGCTTCATCCCTGACTCTCTGCAGCAGTCTGAGTCCGCTTGAGGTCTTCGGAATGTTATGGGGAACAGATTCATTCGGGAAGAAAACTTCCTCAAGACGTTTTGCAAGTCCGATTATATTCTGATCCTTTATCTGCAGATCTTCCAGAACTTTTACTGCTGATGAAAGCTGACCTTTGCCTCCGTCTATTATTATCAGATCAGGTTTTGAGCTGAAGCTTTCATCTTCATTATTATTGTTCTCGTCTACGGTTAAATTTCCTTCTGCGATTTTTTTAAACCGCCTGTATATTACTTCCCGCATGGAAAGAAAATCATCAGGCATGCCCGTTTCATCCGAAACTGTGTTAATTTTAAATTTCCTGTAATCGGATTTTTTCGGCTTGCCGTCAAAAAATACCACCATCGATGCAACTGTGTCAGTTCCCTGAATGTGAGATATATCATAACATTCGATTCTTCTCGGAAGTTTGTTTAATCTGAGATCTTTCTTAAGTGATTCTAACGAAGGCGGAATAAACTCGCGTTTCATCTTTGTTAATATCAGCTCGTCTAACAGCAGTCTGGCATTCTTCTTCACCATAAAAACCAGCTTATACTTTTCGCCTATCTTAGGCAGTACAAATTCAACCTTTCCCTGCTTTCTGCTCTCAAGCCATTCTTTAATGGCAGCTTCATCTTCAAGTTCGTTCATTAAGTAAATCTCATCCGGAACAAAATCATTCTTAGAGTAATAATTCTTGATCAGATTCTCAAGGATCTCCGAATCCGGCTTATCCGTAACATTATTCATAAAGTAATGTGTCTTGCCGATCACTTTTCCGTCCCTGATCTTTAATATCATTCCGCAGCAGTCATTTGCGATTCTGTCAAATGCGAAGACATCTCTGTCTATTATCTCATCATCAACCATCTTTTGCTTTGAAGAATAAACCTCGATTGCTTCTATCTTATCTCTCAACGCGGCAGCTTTTTCAAATTTCATCTCCTCCGAATATTTATTCATCTGCTCTGTCATCTCTTTTACAAGTGTCTTTGTTTTTCCGTTAAGAAGCTTCGATACACGGTCAATCATATCATTGTACTCTTTCCTTAATATAAAACCAACACACGGTCCTTCGCATTTATGAATATGGTAATCAAGGCAGACTTTGAATTTATCCTGTGCAATGGTTTCTTCGGTAAGATGGAGATTGCATGAACGGATCATGAAAATATTCCTCACTGTCTTAAGTGCAGATCTCATATTCTTAACGTCCGTATATGGTCCGAAATATTTTGATCCGTCTGATCGTTTTTTTCTTGTGGGAAATACTCTCGGGAATTGTTCGTTTGTTATAACAATATACGGATATGATTTATCATCTTTCAGATTTATATTATACCTGGGCTTTAGTGTCTTGATCAGATTCTGTTCAAGTATGAGAGCTTCGATCTCGTTATCCGTTGTAATCAGTTCGAAATCAGCTATCTTGCTGATCATTATACTGAGTATCCCGGAAACCGGTTTTACCTGGAAATACTGACGCACCCTGTTGCGGAGAATTTTGGCTTTACCAATGTACAAAATCTTTCCGTTAATATCCTTGAACTGATAAACGCCCGGAGTTACAGGAAGGTTTTTTAACTTGTCTTCTAAGCTGGCAGAGATAACGGGCAGGTTCTGATTTTCAATATTTTCATTATACTCTGACATTTTTTCAGGTTAACATCAAATATTTTTATTTTTTTTCCTCGGTGAATTCTATCAGCACGCTGTTGGTTGATTTTGGATGCAGAAAAGCAACAAGCATATTATCTGCGCCGGTGCGCGGAGTTTCATTGATCAGTTTTATACCGCTTTTACTTACTTCATCGAGCTTAATCTGAATTCCTTCGACTTCAAAAGAAATATGATGTATTCCTTCACCTTTTTTTTCAATGTATTTTGATATCGGGGATTCAGGATCGGTTCCTTCAAGGAGTTCAATATCGCAGTTTTCAAGATGTATCTTTCGTACATTTACTTTCTGCTCTTCAACAAATTCCTTTTCACCCGCCTTCGCATTGAATATCTTTTCAAATACAGGTGCAGAATCATTTAATGATCTTACGGCTATTCCTATGTGTGCAAGTTTCATCTCGGTTTGTTAAGTTTGCCAAGTTTGTTAAGTTTGTTAAGTTTGTTAAGTTTTCGAACTTAAAGAACTACAGGTACTGATCCAGCCCTTTTCTCCTGAGATAATCTACAACTTCCTTTACGCTTTGCGCTTCACCTCTTTTACAGATCAGCAGACCATTATCAGTATTTATTATCAGCAAATCTTCAACTCCTATGGTTGCAACTATTTTCTGATCATTGACAATCAGACAGTTTTTTGTATTTATGGTTACCGTCCTTCCCTGCAATACGTTGCCTTCGCTGTTTTTTTCTTTAATATTATAAACTTCGTCCCACGCTCCAACGTCATTCCACCCGAAGTGGCTTCTGATAATATAAACATTATGTGATTTTTCCATGACCCCGTAATCAATGGATATTCCTTTTAATTTTGAATATTCATTTTCAAGATGTTTGGGAAAATTTTTTGACAATAAATTCTCCGATAGCCTGCTGAGGGATTCATGAAGTTCCGGCATAAAACTTCTTATCTCCTCCATCATCGTATCTGTTCTGAATATGAACATACCGCTGTTCCATAAAAAATCACCGCTTTCAAGAAATGCTTTTGCCAAATCCAGGTTCGGCTTTTCTGCAAATGTTTTTACTTTATATATCTTTTCAAAACTGCTTTCTTCGTTTTTTTCTAACTCCACTTCTATAACTTTATCAGCATCATATTGAATGTATCCGTAACCAGTCTCCGGTAAAGTCGGATGAATTCCCAGGGTCACGATCCCTCCGTTATCATTTACAAATTTCAGCCCGCTATTGATTATTCTGTGAAATTCCTGTACATCATCGATCAGATGATCCGCCGCTACGACCAGCACATTTGCCTTAGGTTCAAACTGGTTTATAAAGAGACATGAAAGACCAATACATGGCGCAGTATTTCTGCCGATCGGTTCGCTGATAATATTTTCATCCGGGATTTTCGGAAGCTGCTTCTTTACTTCATTTTTATAAATGATGTTCGTAACAATAAATATTTTTGAATCATAAAACAAACCTTCAAGGCGTTTGTAAGCCATCTGAAGAAGTGTATCATTTTCGTTTGCTATCTTTAAAAACTGCTTCGGCACTTTCAATGTCCCTTTAGGCCAGAATCTGGTCCCGACGCCACCTGCCATTATTACTGCATAGTTATTCATAAACTGATTTTATTTTTTTTTCTTATTTGATTTTGAAAATATTTTTACAGGATCATTTAAGTACGATATGAAAAGATCTAAATCTTCTGCCTGTTTATCTATCACAAGTGATTTTAAATTATAAATAATGTATCCGAAAATTTCTTTTATTTCGATAGTCACCGGATTTATCCTGTAATTCTGGAGGAATTTTACGAATATATATCCGGACTCTGCCATTTGAACAAGCTTTTTCAGGTTCAGTTCTTTTGATAGCTTTACTATATCTTTAAAATTATTCAAACTGCTCGAAAGACTTCTCAATGCTTCGTATATCTGATACTCACCGGATATATTCTCCAGTGATCTGAAGTTTATCTCCGTTTCCTTTATGATCTGCTTAAGCGTTGAGATCTTTTCCTTCTGAATATCGTTTGGATATTTTTTATTAAGATTATTCTCAATGTCCATTTTTTCCTGAAGGCGTTTTAAATAGTTCTCCCTCTTTTGCCTCTCTTCCAGTAATGCATTCCTGATATTTTCTATTGACTTCAGAATATCTTTGTACCCGTAATAATCATCGCCTTTTACAAGACTCAAAACAAGGGACAACCCCTTTTTAAATAAATTTAAAGTACTCTCAGACAGATCGTATTTTAAATCCGAGATCTTCTCAAAAGAAAGAACTATAGTCTGATAAATATTGGATATTATCTCAAGCGAAATGTTTCTTGAAATATTTTCAAGATGGCTGCTCGTTTCTATAATACTCTTTATAACATCATTTCTTTCGTTCTCGCTTTCCGGTTTGGAATTCAGCATCCTTATCATCGTATTGAATTCTTTTTCCAGAAATATATTTTTAGTTCTTATCTCATTTTCATATTCCAGAAATAATTCATTGGCAGGCAGGATGTCCGCAGGTTCTGTTTCGGTTGAGTCATCTTCCTCATCTATGACCTCATCATTTTCTTTGAATAAATTCAATTCTTCCTGTATTTCTTCGCTGAGCCGGATCCTGTCTTCTTCAATTGCAGTATTGTTTTCCTGATCAGCGGATACACCTTCGGTTACGATTTCTCCCGTATCAATTTCAGAAACATCTTCTCCTTCTTCGGATATTACTTCTTTGAAGTGTTCAACTATCTGTTGATTTTCAGATTCTTCATCAATATTAACACTGACATTATCTTCATTGATCATTTCATTCTTATCTTCTGAATCTGAATCCCCCGGAAACCCTAAATCAAAATCCGGCAGGTCGAATGGTGATCCGGAATCTTGCCCTGGTCCGTTCATATTGGAATCAGGAAGCTCGTATACAACCTCTTCATCTTTCTCATCTGACTGAATAAGCTCCAGATAATTTTTTGTGAATTCCGATTCCTCCTGCTTTTCTTCAGTGTCTTCCTGAATTATTTCCTCTTCTTCCGGTTCTTTCTTATCATTTCTTCTTTCCAGATATGAAGATTCGATCTGCGAATCATCTTTTTCATCCGGAAACTTCAGATCAGGGACATTCTTTCTGGAAGGATTTGAGAGATAATTTAAAATTTCCTTTTCCAAATATTCAGAATCAGAATGAAGATTCTGCAGAAGATTGTCAAAGTTAATTAAATTATCTTCAATCTTCTTTAAAATAAAAATGAAATATTTACTCAGGTTTCTAAACTCTTTTATATTGAAAAATATATAGAGTTCTGCCGGAAGGTTTTCCGTATGGTTGAACTTTTCGAATATCTTTCTTATAAGCTCGGTATCCTGCTGGCTGATATGATACCTTGTCAGGTTTAACTGAGTTTTATAAAATAAATATCTGAGATAATCCTTGTTTAAGTTTTCTTTCACTGATTATTTACTTCACAGTATAAATTCTTTTCACTCTTTGTGAAATGTTACATGTAACCTCATAAGGAATGGTCTTCATAATTTCCGAAAGATTATATGCGGGATACTCATTTCCGAACATTATAACTTCGTCATTTACTTTAATTTTTGATTCAATGCCTATATCCACCATTACCCAGTCCATACAAACCGTTCCGACTATATTATAATAATTACCCTTTATGAAAACTTTTGCCTTGTTTGAAAGCAGCCTTGAATATCCGTCACCATAACCAACAGGCAAAGAAGCTATATTTGTCTCTGATCTGGTAAAATATTTTCTTCCGTAAGAAATACTTTGTTTCTTTTTTAGTGTTTTAATGAATTTAACCTTTGTCTTAAGGCTCATTACCGGCTTTATGCCAATATCTTTCACAACTTTAGACCTGTCCGGATAATATCCGTAAAGAGAAATTCCGGGTCGTATCATGTTAAAAAAAGTATCTCTGTAATTCAGTATTCCACCGGTGTTGCTTATGTGCTTAAGCTCAAATTTTATAAAATTACTTTCCAGCTCTCTTACAAGAGTCTTAAATTCCCTTAGCTGTTTTAAAGAATATGGATCTTCATTTATCTCACTGGTTGCAAAATGAGAATAAATACCTTTTAGTTTAATATTTTTCATCTGCATCAGTTTCTTTACTGCTTCATAAACATCATGCGGATTAAACCCGACCCTGTTTATACCTGAGTCTACCTGAATCTGAACATTTATTATTTTGTTTTTGCTTTTTGCAAAATCATTGAGCTGTGAAGCTATCTTTATATCGGCAACTGTAATGTCAATGTTCCGTGAAATCACTTCTCCGAACAGAGTATCGTCTGTCAAAAGTCCAAGACACAGTATCGGAGTATCTTTACCGGAATATTTTTTGATATGATCGCTTAACTGTATTGATTCGAAATAATCCGCCGTACCCAGATAATCTGTTCCGTATTCCGAGAGTGCTTTGCCTGTTTCATTCATGCCGTGACCGTATGCATTTGCCTTTACGATCGAACAAATTTTTATTTTTCCGGATAAATTTCTGTTTGCAAAATCTTTTACTGCTTTGAAATTTTTTCTGAGTGTATTTAGATTTATTTCCGCATATGTGTCGGGGTTATTGTTGCCTGTTTCTGTAAAATTCATTTTTCAAAGTAAAAAATCTTTTCACTAAAAAGAATTTAAATATTTATCTATCTTATGAAAAAAAATTTTAAAATATCAGATAAATTAGAAAATCAAACTTGACTATATTAATCAGTTTAAGTAATATTATCTAAGGTAATTTACTTGAATATTTCTGTTAGTAAGTTGTTGATAATTTTATATTCGCTCTTTTTGAAATTATAACTTTATATAATCAAATCGTTATTATTAACAATCATTGTTAATAACTAGTTAATCACCCGTTAAGTAGTAGTTATATATAGTTCTTAATAAAACCAACTCTTGTTGAAAAGTCCGTTTTATTTTATAATTTTTTTCGAATTTTTAAACAGCTATATAAAGTAAAATATTAACTAACTTTCATTTGTTAATAATTTTTTAAAACTCTTAGCGTGACAAATAATTTTTCTGCTTCTTTAAAAAATATTTCTGATAATACAAATAGTCAAAGCGAACAGTCCGGCAATAAAACAGAAACCGAATTAAATGCTCTTTCACTATGGAATAAATTTTTAGAACTTCTTTCCGACAGTTTAAAGACAAGCGAAGTTAACACCTGGTTTTCTGTGGTTGTTCCAAAAAGTCTTGAGAATAATGTTCTTACCATAGTTGTCCCGAGTGAAGATTATTACAGCCTTATTGAAAGCAGGTACAATAAAATAATTGCGGGTATAGTTGAAACTTTGCTGGGTTCCGAAGGAAGACTGAACTATGAGATTACCCAAATGGGTTTATTCAGCAATACAGAAAAAGAAAAGGATATTCCCGTTGCGGGGATTAAAGAAAACATTACGGGAATTTCTTCAGATAACAGTTCTTACGGAGAAATAAGAATTTCCGAAACAGAAACAGAAGAGGAATTCAATTCAAATTTAAACCAAAAACATATATTTGATAATTTTATTAAGGGTGAAAGCAACGAGCTTGCTGTTGCTGCCGCTTATGCAATTACAAATAATCCGGGTAAAACATATAATCCGTTTTTTGTTTACGGCGGGGTAGGTCTGGGTAAAACTCATCTTGTCCAGGCAATAGGCAACGAAATATTCAAAAAGTTTCCCGATAAAAAAATTTATTATACTACTGCGCCGGACTTTACGACTCAGTTCACTACGAACATTGCTCAGAGCAGAATAGATTTTTCATCCAACAGGAACGGTACCAAGAAACTTGATTCGTTTTATAAATCCCTTGATGTCTTAATACTGGATGATATCCAGTATCTGAGCGGCAAGGAGAAAACTCAGGATTTTATGTATCAGATTTTCAATACGCTTTATAATGAGAAGAAACATATCATTTTCTCAAGTGATAAACCAATAAGCCAGATAAAAGGCATTGAAGAAAGGCTGATCTCAAGATTCCAATGGGGAATTACGGTTGATATGCAACCGCCTAACTGGGAAATGAGAGTTGCCATAATTCAGAAAAAGTTTGAAGATGCAAACATTAATCCTCCTGAAGAAGTAATACACTTCATTGCTACCAATGTAAAAGACAGTATCAGGACTATAGAAGGATGTATTGTAGGAATAATAGCAGACAGTGTATTAAGATACAGAGGAGAAGTTAACCTGGAGATAGCTGAAAATGTTATAAGCCGTGTAATAGGAGTTGTAAGAAGATCTAAAAACATTTCTATAGAAAACATAATTTATACGGTAGCTAATTACTATAATATATCAGAAAATCAAATCCTCTCGAGAAAAAGAACAAAAGAAATTGCTTTTGCCAGACAGGTGGCAATGTTCCTTGCAAAGGAACTCACATCCCTTACTCTGGAAACCATAGGACTGAACTTCGGCGGAAAGGACCATGCTACGGTTCTGTATTCCTATAATTCTGTTTCTAACCTTTCTAAAAAAGATAAAGATGTATTAAATCAGATTCTTGAAATAAAAGAGATATTAAAAAATCTGTAATAGATAAATAAAAAAATTCTGTTCAGAAATTTGATCTGATTCATTATTAAATGTAAAACATTCTTAAATAAATTTAAAAGTTTAGGAATGTTTTTTTATATAGGCTTATTGATTAAATGGATTATCAAAACTACTAACTTAATTCACTGAGGAAAACAGTTTATATATACAAAACTGTCAGATCAATTTAATTATTCTATTTTTAAATAATAAAAGAATTTTTAAAGAAATTTAATTGTGTCAGTAACCTATCAGTATCTTTTCAATAAGTTATTATTGTTAACATTTTAAATTAATATTTGAAGTTATTATGACATCAATTGTTAATTTTTTCTAATTAAGTTATTTTTGTTAACAAATTATTAAGTCTGTTTGATCAGCAGGCTTAATGAAATTCGGGTTACCAACAATACTAACACCACTACTACTGCTACTAATATTTATATAATATAATAATAATGATAGAGAGTCTTTATATCAGGAACTATCTCATAATAAAAGATGCTGAAATCTCATTTGATAAAGGTCTGAATATACTTACAGGTGAAACGGGAGCAGGCAAATCAATTATATTGGATGCTCTGTCCCTCAT
Organism: uncultured Ignavibacteriaceae bacterium; assembly: GCA_964561045.1. Taxonomy (GTDB): domain Bacteria; phylum Bacteroidota; class Ignavibacteria; order Tepidaquicellales; family Tepidaquicellaceae; genus JAGPCH01. The sequence continues at coordinate 33,012 of CAZLOL010000009.1, forward strand.
TCTTGGTGAAAGAGCGGATTATTCTAAAATAAAAAAAGACGAAGATAAGCTGATCGTTGAAGGGCATTTTAATTTTAAAAAAAATAAAAAGGTACATGAATTGCTAGAAAAAATTCTTCCGGGAGAAGACATTAATTATGAACTGATAATATTAAGAAGAGAACTTCTTAAGAAAGGAATGAGCAGAAATTTTATAAATGATAATCCCGTGAATATTTCTGAGATGAAAAAATTCGGGGATATTATAATAGATATTCATTCTCAGAACGAACATCAGTCATTATTAAATAAAGAAACTCATATTGATATTTTGGATAATTTCGGAACAGATGGTAATATTATAAAAGAATACCGGAACGAATTTGAAAAAATGAGAGACATGATCAGCAGTTATAATGAATTAAAGCTAAGAAAAGATGAACTTATCTCAAAAAAAGGTTTTATGGATTTTGAATTAAAAGAACTGAATAATATTAATATGACATCAGGAGAAGATTCTGAACTTGAAAATGAACTTAATAAACTTGAAAATACAGAGGAAATCTCAACAGGGGTTGCAAATGCGTTAAAGGTACTTTATGAAGAAGATAATAACTCAAGTTTACTTATCAATTCCGCTATAAAGGAGCTAAAAAAAATTTTAGGATATGATAATGATTTGGAAAAGATAATAAATGATCTTGAAAGTTCACATATACTGATAAAGGAAAGTTCTATTTCACTAAACAGCTACAGGGATAAACTTAATTATGACAGCGAAAGAATAGAACATGTGAGAAACCGTCTCAGCGACATCAATCATTTAAAAAAGAAATATGAAATGAGTCTCGATGAACTAATTTTAAAATCTGAAAATCTTCAGAAGGAACTGACATTTGCGGATAATTTTGATTATGAACTGGATAAATTACTAAATACCATAATTGAACAAAAAGCAGCCGTTTTAAAAAAGGCAAAGGAATTATCAGAACTAAGAATTAAATATTCAAAAGTACTTGAAAAAAGCATAAATGCAGTTTTAAAAGAAGTTGGACTTGAAGGCTCTGAATTCAAAGTTGGTATAAATACTGTTTATGGGAATGAATCAGATATGTCAACCATAAAAAGCGGAAAAGAATTTATCAGGCCCGGAATAAAAGGTTTTAATGAAATAGAATTTTTTATAAAGATTAACAAAGGTTCTGATTTTTCACCCTTGCAGAAATCAGCATCGGGAGGTGAAATATCCAGGATAATGCTTGCAATCAAAGCTGTCATGTCAGAGAAAGATAATATTGGAATATTGGTATTTGATGAGATTGATGCAGGAATAAGCGGAAGGATAGCTCAAAAAGCAGGAAAAGTTTTGAGGGCGTTATCTAAAACACATCAGATTATCTGCATAACACATCTTCCTCAGATAGCAGCAATGAGCGACAGGCACTTTCACGTAAGTAAAAAAGAGTATAAAAATGAAGTTCTGGCTGGAATTAAGGACCTGACTGAAGAAGAAAAAATTCTGGAAGTTGCAAAATTAATAAGCGGAGAGAAAGTAACCGACGCTTCCACAAAAAGCGCTATTGAGCTTATAAACAGTTGAAATCCCCCTATAAAACAAAAAACCTCCACACAGCTTTCAAACTTATTAGATAAGCTTGATCACTGTGTGAAGATCAATTAAAGGAAGAACAAATATGAAAGAACAATAGCTTGTGAGACAAGCTGGTATCATTAACTTCAATAATTATTAAAAGATTCCACAGATTTAAAAGTAAAAAAAATAATTTTATTTTTTTTAATATGTTTGTTATAAAATTATTCTGTAATAAAATTAACAATTTCTGCTATCTCTATATCCCCGAAATAATTCTGAATATCTAAATTATTTAAAGCTTCAGATATAAATGACTTTTCATATTTAATCCCTGTTAAATTATTTTCTATTTCAGAAAGTTCTCCGTGACCAAGGAAGTCTCCGTAAATTTTTACACCATCAATAAGTCCGTTCTTTACGTTTAATCTTATATCTACCTGACCAAAATCAAAACGCTTTACTTTCCGGACATTAAATTCAGGAGAACGGCCGTAATTCCATTTCCATGTACGGTATTTTGATTCTGATAAATTTATAACCTCTTTCCATTGAGAATCTGACAAATTAAAGACATATCCGGAAATATCGTTACTGAAATTAAAAACTGATTCAATGATCTTCTCTTTGAACTCGCCTATGTTCATGCTGCCAGTAATATAATCCCTGATGTTTGCAACACGGCTGCGTATGGACTTTATACCTTTGCTTTCTATTTTTTCGTGGTTCACGTTTAAAGCTCTTACCACATTATCCAAATTTGAATCAAACAAAAGCGTCCCGTGGCTGAACATTGATTTTGTATCAGTGAACTGTGCGTTTCCGGAAATCTTCTTACCGCTAACAGTGATGTCATTGCGGCCGTTAAGTTCTGCATTTACTCCTAATTCATTCAGCACCCGTATCACAGGCTCTGTGAACAGTTTAAAGTTATGTATGCTCTGCTGTGAATGTTTTGTCATAAAACTGAAATTAAGATTTCCTTCATCGTGATAAACCGCTCCTCCGCCGGAAATCCTTCTTACCACATGAACATTATTTTCGCTGACGTATCCTGAATTGATCTCTTCTATTGTATTCTGATGCTTGCCTATAATTACTGAGGGCTCGTTTATATAAAAAAGCAGATAATCATTGCTCATGTCCAGATTTCTTACGCAGTATTCTTCCAGTGCTAAGTTAATAAATGGATCCGTGATATTTTTATTTTCTATAAGCAGCAGCATTATGTAATTATTATTTAAAGAAATTTGAATTTGAGATTTGTTTTCTGCATTCAGTATCCCATATTTTTATGTCACTGTCCAGAACTTTACTTATGTCTTTTTCGTCATATTTTGACTTAACTTTTTCAAGCATACACCTGCAAAATGCTTTCATTGTTTCCTGCTTCACCATATCGTCTTTAACCTGAGGCTTATATTTATTATAACAGTTTTTTACAAACAGGGAATCTGTTTCAGCGGACCAGATGTGCTCAATTTTATTCCCGGCAGGTATTTCCTCGTTTTCCGATAAAGAAAAAATTATAAGCATCACAGCGGCAATAACAACTCCGGCGAATAAATATTTACTGTAACTTGCCTGACCCGGTTCTTTTTTATTTTTCAATTTGTATTTAATTATTTATTCTCAATATTGTAATAAAGAAGGGATAATTAAATACAGATTGGTTTACAAAAGCCCTTCAAAATATATAAATTCAATGTTTTAAATTCTTCCTTTATACTTAATAGAATTTTATGTTTTTTGTAATAAATTAATTTATCTTATTAAACCTATGATATACGAATTTAAAAACTTAACTGAAGAAGAATCAAACCTTATGCTTATGACACCGGCACTGGTTACATTGTTAATTGCAGGCGCAGAGGGAAATATTGATTCAAAAGAAACTGACTGGGGAACAAAGATAACCCACTTCAGAGCCAGCGAACACTCGTTAGTGCAGAACTATTATCTGGAAGTGGACAGGAACTTCAACGATACGCTAAGTAAGCTGATCGAGGTAATGCCGAAAGACGTAAAAGAAAGAAGCGATAAGATCCAGCAAGAACTAGAAAAGCTTAATAAGATACTACCGAAACTAAATCCTGAATTTTCAGATTTGTTTTACAAAAGCCTTCTCAGTCTTTCAAAGCATGTTGCAAAAGCTTCCGGCGGAATATGGGGTTTTGGATCAATTAGTCCGGAAGAAAAAAAATATCTAGACCTGCACATTATAGATCCTCCCGGAAATTAGAGATGAACAATAAAAATTTTTAACCAATAGAAGCGCATATCGAATAAGATATGCGTTTGTATTTTATGACAAAAAAAATCAGAAACATATATATTATATCTGCTGTGATAATTGTTGCTGCGGTCTTCACGGGAATAGTTTATTATAAATATTTCCGACTGAATGAACGCGACAGAGTAATTAGTAAGCTCAGTGATGAATATTATTATCTGAATCTTTATAAAGAAGTTGCCTATACAGGTGACGAAAAATGTAAATCCTGCCATAATGAAATTCACGATTCCTATCATCAGACCGGAATGGGCAGGTCATTGTATAAACCTGCATCAGAAACCGAAATAGAAGACTTCACAATGGTCAGCCCGGTTTATGACCAAAAGTCGGATTATTATTATACGGCTTTTAAAAAAGGAAATGAATACTATCAAAAAGAATTCAGATTAGATAAAGACGGAAAACTAATTCATCAGCTTGAAAAAAAAATTGACTATGTTATGGGTTCCGGAAACAATACCCGAAGTTACCTTTACAGTGAGAACGGATTTTTTTATGAGATGCCTTTGTCCTGGTATACTGAAAAAGCAAAATGGGATATGAGCCCCGGTTATCAAAAAACAAATCTGAGATTTTCCAGACCTATAGTGCAGGAATGCATGAACTGCCATAATAGTTATTCTGGATTTGTTGAATACTCCGAGAATAAATTTGATCTAAATTTAAAAGAAGGAATAGGCTGTGAAAGTTGTCACGGTCCGGGTGAGCTTCATATAAGAAGACAGACTGAAGAAACGGATCTGTTTTCCGGCATAGATAACGATACAATTGACAGAACAATCGTCAACCCTGTCAACCTTCCGCTTGAAGAAAAACTCTCAGTCTGCTTCCAGTGTCATCTTCAGGGTGATGTAAGAGTTTTTGCAGAAGATAAAAAGCAGTCCGACTTCAGACCCGGAATGAAACTTGAAGAAGTGAAGTCAGTTTTTATTCAGGATAATGTTGAAAAAGGAAATTTTAAAATTGCGAGCCACGCAGCAAGAATGTATCTCAGCGACTGTTTTGTCAAAAGCAGCGGACAGATGACCTGTATTACCTGCCATGACCCTCATGTTCCGTCAAAAAGCGTGTCAAAGGAATTTTTCAACAGTAAATGTTTGAACTGTCACAATGTTCAGTCTCTTTCAGTTTTTAATACAAAAGCAGATCATTCGGAAAAAGGTAACTGCATAAGCTGTCATATGAGGCAGGGAAGCACGAAGGATGTGCAGCATGTTAACTTCACAGACCACTGGATCAGAAAGGAGATAAACATTCTTACAGAAGAAGAAAAAGACAAGCTTGAAGAAAATATTACTCCGGTTACATTAAAGAGTTTTAATAATTATAGCGGTAAGTATGCTCCGATAGAACTTGGAATTGCATATGTTGTATATTTTGATTCAAAACACTCGCATCCTGAATATCTGAAAAAAGCCGTGCCGCTTCTTGAAGAAAACATTAAAAAGATTCCTGAGCATAAGAACGGATTATATTATTTGGGTCTTGCATATTTAAGAACAGGAAGAATTCAGGAGTCCATAAACACTTTTGAAAAATTATTGCTTTTGAATCCGGAAAATGCACAGGCGTATTATCTTCTCGGCAATGCATTTGAAAAATCCAAGAATAATTTAAAAGCTATAGAGTCTTATCAGAATTCTCTTAAGTATTTTCCGGACAATGTAAAATCACTTAACAGCTTAGGCAACCTCTATTATGCTTCGGGAAAATTTAAAGAAGCTATTGAAGTATATTACAAAGCAATCAGTATCAGTTCCGGGAGTACGAATATTCTTAACAACCTTGCCGATATAAATCTGTACAAAATAAGTAACATTAGCGAAGCCAAAGGATATTTAAAAAAAGCAATTGATCTGGATCCTGATTTTATACCGGCTCTTAATAATCTCGGAAATGCATACATGCTTTCAGGTGAAACCGCTGAGGCGGAAAAAATATTCACCGAGATCATTCTCAAAGATCCGAAAAATGTATTGGCTTACGGTAACCTTGCAGTACTTTATGAAGATAAGGGAGATATCGGGAAAGCAAAAAATATGCTTGAAAAGGTTTTGCAGATAAACCCCAATGATGCCAGAGCCAGACAGATGATGAATAAGTTCAGCAAAGGAAATCCGGAAAGCAAATAAAAAAACACGGTTAAAATTTTCATTCTAACCGTGTTTTATCTGAAAAGTGTTATTAAATTTATTTCAGCAGGATCATTTTCCTGGACTGTTTAAACCCGGTGGTTTCTATGGAATAGTAATATATTCCCGAAGCCAGCCCTTCTCCGTTAAAGATTACCGAATGGTATCCTGCCTGCTGAATCTGATCTGCAAGAGACATCACTTCTTTACCGGTAATATCTGTTACCCTGATATTTACAAAATCCTGCCTGGGCAAATAGTATGAAATGTTTGTAACCGGATTAAAAGGATTCGGATAATTCTGATAAAGTTTATAATCATTCACTATCTGAGAGTTATTGTTTCCGACAGAAACGACAAAACCGGGTGAATACAATGTGATATACTGGTAGTTAGCGCCGGTGACAACTGTTCTTATAAGGTTACCGGTTGAGCTGTCAATCTCATGTACGCCAGCTGCGTTTGTAGCAAGATACCTTCCGTTATCAAGGAGGTAAACAGATCTGGCGCCTGTAATTCCTGTCAATAATCTGATGAATCCTCCGTTTGAGTCAAGTACAGCAATTCCGGAAGGTGAAGAAAAAGCGGCTACTAATATATTTCCGTTTGGCAATCTCTGGATTTGCTGTGGAAAAGCAAAAGCAGTACCTGTATAAAAATTCGATAAGAAATTTCCGCCAAGGTCGAATCTAGTGATCCGGTTTGTACCCGATGAGTTAGTAATAAGCATATCACTATTTCTTATAAGAATATCGAACGGGCTGTTTAAATTTGATGCACCGATGAATGTTCCCGTATGAACTCCCCCGGTATCAAACTGCTGTATAGTATTCTGACTCGCTCCGCTTGCTACACATACGAGTAAGTTGTTATTCGATCTGTATCTAATGCCGCGGATATTATCAAGTATGGCCGGGTTTATGCCGCCGCTTGGCGCAAAAATTCCTATATAAGTCCCGCTTGTATCAAACCTGTAAACGCCATCAGTTATCTGATCCGACACAAGAATGCTTTTACCGTTAAAATGCTGCATGGCCATTTTCGGACTTGCAAGAATTCCGGG
>CAZLOL010000010.1:0-2234 GCA_964561045.1 uncultured Ignavibacteriaceae bacterium
GTAAATATAATTACAATCTAATTATAATTTAACTGCAATTTTCTCACATTGTTTTTTCTGTTACTAAAAATTATAATTTACTCTATATTTGTAAAAATTTGATTTGTAAAAATATGAAAATTTTTAAAAAAATTTATAAAGCAATTCAGGAGACTGCAATGAAATTTATTTTATCAGTTATAATAATTTTCAGTTTAATTATGAATGTAAGATCAGAGATCATAACTTCCGATGTAGAATATAAGATCGGAGACATAACTCTTCAGGGTTATCTCGCTTATGATAACAGCAGTTCAGGCAAGCGTCCTGGAGTACTGATCATTCACCAGTGGAAAGGTCTGTCCGACTACGAAAAGATGAGAGCAATGCAGCTTGCAGAACTCGGATATGTCGCATTTGCCGCTGACATATACGGAAAAGATATAAGACCTTCTGATCCTAAGGATGCCGGAAAGGAAGCGGGAAAATATTACGGCGATCTGAATTTATACAGGGAGAGGCTTAATGCTGCTTTGAATGAATTAAAAATGCAGCCGTTGGTTAATGCAGACAATATTGCCGCTATTGGTTATTGTTTCGGCGGCGGCGGCGTCCTTGAGCTTGCAAGGAGCGGCGCTGACATAAAAGGGGTAGTAAGTTTTCACGGAAGCCTTAAAACAAAAGATCCCGCCGATGCAAAAAATATTAAATGCAGAGTGCTCGTTCAGCACGGAGCCATTGACCCGTATGTTCCTGAAGAAGATGTGGTTGCATTTAAAAAAGAAATGGAAGATGCAAAAGTAGATTATGTGCTTACGGAATATGCAGGCTCTGTTCATTCATTCACAATGGAAAGCGCCGGAACTGATATTACCAAAGGTGCAGCATATAATGAGAAAGCTGATAAGAGATCATGGGAAGCGATGAAGATATTTTTCGGAGAAATATTCGGGAATTAGTTAATTGGTTAATTTGGATAATTGGTTAATATTGTTAAATAGCAATCGTCAGAATTATGAAACTTCCTCATTCTTAAGCACTTGCTTAGGAAAGCACAACATATACTTTTAAAAAGTAATATATGCAGAATTATAAATAAGAACCCAATTGATCTTCAGGATTTAGCTGTAAGCTATCTGATTTGACCTGCCAAAAAAAATCTAACATTTCTAATTTAACATCGTAAGTAAATTTAATATTAAACTTTAAATCAATCAAAATGAACGTTCTCATCTTAGGCGGCACTGTGTTCATGGGCATTCAGCTCGTGAATTACGCGCAAAAGAGAAATCACAATGTAACACTTTTTAACAGGGGCAAACGTAATCCTGATATTTTTCCCGATGTGGAAAAACTTGTCGGTGACAGAAACAGTGACCTTGCGCCTCTTAAAGGAAGAAAGTTTGACGCTGTCATAGATACATGCGGACATGTACCGGGAATTGTAAGAAAGTCTGCCGAACTTCTGAAAGACAATACAGACAACTACACATTTATATCGAGCATCTCTGCTTACAGCGATTTTTCTAAACACGGAATGGATGAAAGCGGAGAAACCTGCAAAATTACTGATGGAAACATTGAAGAGATGACAATGGAAAATTACGGAGCAATGAAAGTACTTTGTGAGAATGTTGTCACGGAAGTTTTCGAAGACAGAGCCCTGAATATCAGACCGGGACTAATAGTCGGTGAGAATGACTGGTCGGACAGATTTACATACTGGATACACAGAGTAGATCAGGGCGGAAAAGTTTTAGCGCCCGACGGAAAAAAAGACAGAGTGCAGTTCGTTGATGTAAAGGATCTTTCCGAATGGACTGTCAAAATGGCGGAAGGAAAAAAATCAGGGCTATATAATGCAACAGGTCCTGATTATAAATTAACATTCGAAGAATTCATAAATGCCTGTCAGAAAGTTACCGGAAATAAAGCCGAGATCATTTGGGCTAAAGAAAAGTTTTTACTTGAAGAAAACGTTATACCGTGGATGGAGCTCCCAATGTGGGTTCCTGAATCTGACCAGGGGGTGAATAATATTGACATCAGCAAAGCCATTAAAGACGGACTTACTTTCAGACCTCTTGAAGAAACATTGAAAGATACACTTAAATTTGACAAATCAAGGAAAGATTATATATTAAGAGCCGGCTTAAAGCCGGAACGGGAAGCGGAGATCATAAAGAAGTTTGAAAGTTTATAAAGTTCGTAAAGTTTTGTTTACTTCGAAAGTTTTCAAACCGAGAAAATGAGTT
>CAZLOL010000010.1:2334-31726 GCA_964561045.1 uncultured Ignavibacteriaceae bacterium
TTTGACTTTTGACGTCTTGCGTTCATCACAATGAATTGAATATCCGTGATTAAATATGTATTTTTCACAAAATTTAAAACAATATTTAATCGCAAATGAAATTTTCAGTAACCGGCGACAAACTTGTAGATTACCTGTCAAAACTTAACTCCGTAATCCCAACCCGTTCCCCTCTTCCGATTCTTGATAATATTTTATTTGAACTGCAGGGCAATGAATTAAAGCTTCTTGCATCTGATCTGGAAATATTTATCAGGACGACAGTGGAAGTTGACGGAAAGAAAGACGGAAAGGTCGCCATACCAGCAAAAAAATTACTTGAAATTTCCAGAACTCTTCCTTCTACTAATTTAGATATTGATGTAAATGACAAGAACAGGATAACTATCAAGACAAAGAACGGAAAATATACAATCGGCGGCGAGCCGGCCGATGATTTTCCGGTGCCTGAAGAAAAAGGCGATATGCACAAACTTGAATTTGACGGACAGACGCTTAGAAGATGTTTATCAAAGGTAATACATGCGGTTAATACCGATGAGCTCAGAAGAAACATGTCGGGAATCCTTCTCGATGTAAAAAAGAACGAGCTTAAATTTGTAGCCACAGACGGGTTCAGACTCGGCAAAATAATCAAAGATGATTTTGACCTGCAGACTGATGTGGAAGAAAAGATCATTATCCCTCTTAAGACAAGCAATCTTATACTTAGATTAAATAACAGCAATGATTCCGTAATTGAATTCGATGAGAATGATCTTAAAGTTTCATTCGGAGACATTGAGATATATTCAAAGCTTATTGATGATACATTCCCGAGTTATGAAAATGTGATTCCGGGTGACAATGATAAAATATTAAAGATTAACAAAGACGAGCTGTCTAATTCACTCAGAAGAGCTCTTATTTTTGCGGATGTTATTACAAAAAGGGTAAGGCTGGAGATCACAAATAAAAATATGATCATCAAAGCTGATAATCCTGAAATAGGTTCAGAAGGCGAAGAAACAATTGAAAGCAATTTTGTTAGCAACAGCGGAGATGAGGATTTCGACAAGAATCCGTTTGTGATAGCATTTAATGCGGGATACCTGCTGGACGCAGTTTCACAGATGGAAACAGATGAAATAAATATCAGCTTCGGAAGTCCTTCCAAGGCTGCTATTACAACACCATCGAAACAAAAGGCGAATGAGAATTTCATAGAGCTGATCATGCCCGTAAGAGTAGGTTAATTAGATAAATATTTTTTAAAGAAAGAATTGAGCGGTTCCGGCAATACAATAAACCTTCCCGTTAAGCATTTCCATTCATTAAAATGAAGATACCGGTATTTATATTTTATGATCTTAAAGAAGATAGTATTAAATAATTTCAGAAATTATTCACAGCAGGAATTAATTTTTAATGATAAATTTAATTTCATATTCGGAAACAACGGACACGGCAAGACCAATATTCTGGAGGCTGTTTCATTCACAACATTCGGAAAAAGTTTTTTAGGATCAGCTGAGTCTGACTGTGTCAGATTCGGTGAAGGCGAGTTCTTTATAGAGACGGAGTTTGAGACTGATCTCGGCAATAAAGATCATATCATTGTAAATTATAATTTGGAACAGAAGACCAAATCAATTCATAAGAATAAGGAAAAAGTTACGGCTTATTCTTCTGAAATATTCGGAAGGTACCCGATTGTGTTTCTTTCTCCTCACAGTCTGAACATCACTTACGGTAATCCATCCGAGAGGAGAAAGTTCTTTGATATACTTATTTCACAGTCGAGCAGACTGTATCTGGATTATCTTAAAGAACTTTCCAGGATACTGAAGCAGAAGAATTCATTACTTAAGAATTATACTGTTTTCAGAAAGTACTCATCAGATGAGTTTAAGGATCTGATAAATTCATACAATGAGAAGCTGATAGATGTATCTTCGCATATTTTATTCAAACGGTTTGATTTTCTTTCCGAGTTTGAAAAATATTTTGAAAAGAGTTTTTCGATGCTGATAGTTCAGGATCATAAAGCATCTATTAGTTATTCTTCTGACGCACTCGGTGAAGTAATTCCGGGTGGCAACAGATTAGAGTTAAATTATATCAGAGAGAAACTTGAGGAAAATGTTTACAGCAAGGCGGATGAAGAAGTAAAAAGAGCTGTTACTTTAACCGGACCGCAGAGAGATGATTATACTTTTAGGCTTAAGAAAGATGAAGTGAATGATAAAGAAGCATTTGATCTTAAGAGTTATGCTTCACAGGGAGAGCATAAGACTTTTGTTGTTGCGCTGAAACTATCTGAATATGATTATCTTAAAGATAAAAAGGGAACAAGTCCGGTGCTTCTGCTGGATGATGTTTTATCCGAACTCGACGAAAGCAGGGTGTCAAAGATAATTTCACATTTAAAAGATTACGGTCAGATATTTCTGACAACAACAGACAAAGGATATCTGGAAAATCTAAAAGAGTTTTACACGAATAAAGAAATTTCAGTTTTTGAAATTGAACAGGGAAAATCTGTAAATTGAAAAAAATAGAAACAAGGACGCGGTTTAATAAGACAGTCTGCCTGAAAAACGAACTGGATAATTTTATGAACTATATCGGACTTGATTCCAGAATGCAGGAACTGCAGATACTGAATATCTGGAGTGAGTGTGTGGGAGTGGCAATAGCTAAGTATTCCTCACCGCAGGAGATCAGGAAAAACAAGCTTTTTGTAAAAGTTGAGAATGCCGCATGGAGATATGAACTCTCGCTTAATAAGACAGGAATTATAGAAAAACTGAACACGAAATTAAAAAAGAAACTTATAAAAGATATTATTTTTATTTAATTATTTTTAAAATTATTATGGCAAAAAATAAAAACGGAAGCAATGAACCAACCTATGAAGCAGGTGATATACAGGTTCTCAAAGGACTTGAGCACGTCCGCAAAAGACCTGCAATGTATATCGGTGATATTTCGGCAAGAGGACTACATCATCTTGTGTATGAAGTAATTGACAATGCGATAGATGAAGCACTGGCCGGATACGCAGATAAGATCACACTCACAATTAACAAGAATGGTTCTGTAACTGTAACCGATAACGGCAGAGGAATCCCTACGGAAGTTCACCCAACTGAAAAGATCTCCGCGCTAGAAGTTGTAATGACTCAGCTTAATGCCGGCGGAAAATTCAACAGAGACAGTTACAAAGTATCGGGAGGTCTTCACGGTGTCGGAGTTTCGGTTGTGAATGCTCTTAGTGAATATCTCGAAGCTGAAGTTGTAAGAGACGGAAAAGTTTATTATCAGAAATATAAAAGAGGAGTTCCCGAAGGAAAAGTTAAAGTAATCGGACAGGCAAAGAAGACCGGAACTAAAGTAACATTTTTTCCTGACGGACAGATCTTCAAGAACACCGTTTTTAAATTCGAAACACTTGAAGAAAGACTTCGAGAGCTTGCATATCTCAATAAAGACCTTACGATTATTTTTAAAGATGAAAGAGAGAAAGATAAGCAGGAGGAATTTCATTACAAAGGCGGAATAGTTGATTTTGTAAAGTATCTTGATGAATCTGAAAAATCCATTATGGGAAAGCCGATCTTTATAAGCGGTGAAAGAGAGAATGTTCAGGTAGAAGTGGCATTTCAGTATAATGAATCTTATAATGACAACACTTATACTTTTGTAAATAATATTAACACTCATGAAGGCGGAACACACCTTGAAGGATTCAAGGCTGCGCTGACAAGGACTCTGAATAACTTTGCAGCAAAAAATAATCTTATAAAAAGCGATAAGATCACTCTGACGGGAGATGATTTCAGGGAAGGTCTTACTTGTGTTCTAAGTATCAAGGTACCTGAACCTCAGTTTGAAGGACAGACAAAGACCAAGCTCGGTAACAGCGAAGTCAAGGGTATTGTCCAGTCTGTGACAGGTGAGAATCTCAGTAATTTCCTTGAAGAGACGCCTTCCATTGCAAAAAAAATAATCGAGAAATGCGTACAGGCAGCAGAAGCGAGGATCGCCGCCCGTGATGCAAAGAATTTAGCCAGAAGAAAAAATGCTCTTGATCTCGGAGGACTTCCGGGAAAACTTGCAGATTGTTCAATTAAAGATCCTGCACAATGCGAACTATATTTAGTCGAGGGAGACTCTGCAGGCGGATCAGCCAAGCAGGGAAGAGACCGGAGATTTCAGGCGATACTTCCTCTGAGAGGCAAGATACTTAATGTAGAAAAAGCAAGGATTAACAAGATACTTGAGAATGAGGAAATAAGGTCTATAGTAACAGCTATCGGTGCAGGTCTCGGCAACTCTGATGAATTCGACGAGAGAAAGATAAGATACGATAAAATAATCCTAATGTGCGACGCCGACGTTGACGGGTCACATATCAGAACACTGCTTCTCACATTTTTCTACAGACACATGAGAGAGATCGTGGAAACACAGAGATTATATATTGCACAGCCGCCGCTTTACAAGATCAAGAAAGGTAAGACAGAATTTTATGCTTATGACGACACAGAAAGAGATGAGATACTGAAGTCAATGAAAGTTGATAAGAGCGCCGTAGTCATTGAGACCGGAGAAGAAGGCGAGACAGCAAATCCAAAAGGAATAAATATTTCCAGATTCAAAGGTCTCGGCGAAATGAATCCTGAGCAGCTCTGGAGCACAACGATGAATCCGGAGACTAGAACAATTGTACAGGTGACAAATGAGAATGCAGCCGCTGCGAATAATATTTTCAAGATATTAATGGGTGAAGAAGTCGAGCCGAGAAGGAAGTTCATTGAGGAAAATGCGAAGTATGCTAATCTCGATGTTTAATATTATTTTATAAGATCAAAGATATTTCTTGGAAGATATATTCAAAGCAATAGTTCTCGGAATAATACAGGGCACAACTGAATTCATTCCCATCAGCAGTACGGCTCACTTAAGGATCATTCCTGCATTGCTCGGCTGGAAGGACATTGGCGCAGCATACACTGCAGTCATACAGATAGGCACGCTTATCGCAACACTTATATATTTCAGGAAGGATATTTACTCTCTTTCGGAAGGATTCATTCAGGCATTTAAGAAAAAAGTTTTCCTCTCCAATTACGAATCAAGGATTTTCATACTTATCATTATCGGAACAATTCCAATCTCTGTATGCGGCTTATTGTTCAAGAGATTTATAGAAGGAGAAGCGAGAGGACTTTATGTAATAAGCGCAGCATTGATATTGCTTGCAATTGTACTTTACATAGCTGAAAAAGTAAGTTCAAAGAAAAAAGATCTTTCGGAAATAACCGTCAAAGACGGAATAGTGATCGGATTCGCACAGGCTCTGGCACTGATCCCGGGAAGTTCGAGGAGCGGGGTAACTATCACAGCAGGTTTGTTCAGAGGATTAAAGAGAGATGTTGCCGCAAGATACTCATTTCTTCTCAGCATTCCGGCGATTGCTTTGAGCGGTCTTTTCGAGTTGTACAAAGAGCGGCATGTTCTGCTTGATGAAAATCTTCTCAGCTTATCAATAGCTACAATAGTTTCAGGAGTTGTCGGATACCTTTCCATTGCATTTCTTATCAATTACCTAAAAACCCGGAGCAATCTGATCTTCATTATTTACAGGATTGCGCTCGGAATCTTAATTCTTATATTGCTCTCTCAGGGTATTCTTCAAAATCTAGAATAGAACTGTAATTCATAATAGTCAAAATTCTGCTTCTGATATTGATCAATTCATTTTTAAGTCATATGTAATACTTGTAACTTATCATTTTGAAGTTCAGAATTATTTAGTATTTTTAATTGTTCATTTAAGTGCTAACTTATCATAAACAATAATCAAAATGAAAACCCGAAATTTTTTAACCGCTGCAGTTTTACTTTTTTTATTTATCTCCAATTCTTACAGTCAGTCTTCATACAGCTTCAATGACGGTCTTAACGCCGCCAAATCAAGCGGTAAGATGATATTTCTGGATATTTATTCCGGATCAGATAACTGGAGCAAGAAGATGGATTCTGAAGTTTATACTTCGGATGCAGTAAAGAATGCATTGTCCGGTTTTGTTTTTATTAAGCTGAATGCTGACGGACCGGATAAATACAGTTATGGAAAAAAGGAATATTCTTCTGGTGAACTGGCAAAAAAGTTCGGAGGTACCGGCTATCCTACTTTTGTTTTCATGAATTCAGACGGAAGTGTAATCAGTTTTAAATATAATAAAGAAAATACTTCCAGTCTATCGGGATTTATAGGAGCGGATGATTTTGCAGAGCTGCTGAATTTCTTTGCTCAGGGTAAATACAAAGACACTGATCTTTCTACAGTCTTCCAGAATTAATTTCTTTTATTCTTCCGGAATTTTGCTATGAGTTTATTCAGTACATATTCCGGAAGAAACTCTTTTACGTTTGCATCATATGATGCAAGCTCCCTTACCAGCGATGAACTAAGAAAAGAATATTTTTCATTCGGCATAAGAAATACCGTATTGATATCCGGATCTAGTTTTTTATTTGTCAGTGACATCTGAAATTCATATTCAAAATCTGAAATAGCCCGGAGCCCTCTGATAATAACGCCTGCCTTTTTGTTCCGGGCATTCCTGACCAGCAGTCCTTTGAATGTATCAACCTCAACATTAATCAGATGACCTGTTACTTTTTTTATCATATCAATTCTTTCCTTCTCTGAAAATAAAGGCTTCTTATCAGGATTAACCGCAATGGATACGATGACTTTATCGAACAGTTCACACGCTCTTTCAATGATATCAAGATGACCGTTTGTTACGGGATCAAATGTTCCCGGATAAACTGCTGTTATTTTTTTCATTTAAATATTATTTTAAGAGAAATCAAATAAAGTAAAATTAACTGTACCAACCTTCTTTTTCAATATTATCTGTTTATCAAATTTCAGATCTGATTTGAATTTATCCGAATGTTCAAGCACTAAATCAGTTTTCATCAGGGATAACTCTTCTAAAAGCCCGGAATAGTTATCGTAATCGTACGGAGGATCGCAGAATATCATATCGAAGTTCTTCTTTATAGTAGTCTTTAAAAACATGATCACATCAGACCTTACTGTCTCACATTTGTCAGATGCTTTGAGCATTTCAATATTCTTCTGAACGAGATTTATATCTTTATCAACGAAACAGCACATAGCCGCTCCTCTTGACAGGCATTCAAGCCCTAAATTTCCAGTCCCGCAGAAAAGATCCAGTATCTCCATTCCGTCAAAATCATACCTGACATCGAGCATATTAAACAAAGACTCTTTTGCCCTGTCTGATGTTGGTCTTACTCTGTCTGAGTCAGGAGTGTAAAGTATCCTTCTGTTATATATTCCTGAAATTATCCTCATCTGTATTCAGTCTGATCAGCTTAAGTTTTTCAGAGCGAGCCCGTATATCGGAGCAAATACAGAATCTTCCTTATTACCTGAATAGCTTATGAATGAAACAGGAATGTTCTGAAACTGCTCTTCAAGAAAACTTTTTATTGAGTCTGTCTTGTCATCGCCGTATAAGTAAAATCCGTCAATATTGAATAATGATGAATTTAGGATGTTGACTTGTCTTACAAGTAAATTCCTGAAATCGGATCTTTCGGTCACTTCAAAATCATAATATTTCATTGTACCGTTTGCTATCAGACTGAAATCCAGTCTTTCGCTTTTGCTGCCTATGATTAAGACTTTTTTATTTATGATCTTGTCCGGATTGAATTCCCTGAGGCATTTTTCGACTGCAAAATGATCTATTTCTACGTTTCTGATACTAATGCCGCATGAATCGCAAAGACTTTTTATGAATTCAAGCTTATTCTTATTTATAGCTATCAGCAAAACATCATCGATATTTTCACTGAGATAATTATTGTTCAGACGGAAATATTTTATCGTAAAATCCTTATAGGAATCGGGATAATAATTGGATAGCTCCCACAATATATGAGAAGAGATCGAACCGGCATCTTCATTAAAGTCTACCGGCATGACATTCAGAAAAGTCTGACCTGTTCCTATAAGAATTCCTGCAGATCTGAATCCCTGCTCTTCATCTTTAAAGATAGGTCTTATACTTTCTTCAAATTCTTCAATAAGATTTTCCCTGTTTTTCCTGGAATGAAATTCATGATTCAGGTTAAAACTTAATCTTATCTCTTCTTTCAGCAAGATCTCTTTAGATTCGCTTAACTGTAAAGCTCTTAAGATATTTCCCGAAAACTCTAAGTTTAAATTTACCAATTAAAAGGATTTATTCTGCTTTAACATAATTCTTTAGCTTATCAAATTTTTTTTTACCGATTCCGCTGACATTCATAAGTTCTTCCTTTTTTCTGAATCCTTTCTTCTCATTCCTGAAAGAAATTATTCTGTCTGCTATTGTTTCTCCTATCCCCGGCAGATTTATCAGGTCATTTTTTCCGGCAGTGTTAATATTTATAATATTTACAGCTGATGAGTCAGAATAATAAGCCCCTTCTTCTTTGATCCTTTTATACAAAGAATCTTCCTCTGCGGTGAGATTCAGATCACTGACGGTAGTATCTGTTTCAGCCTGATTCTTTCCGATCTTTTTTATCTTTTCTGATCTTTGCTTAAACAAAGAATCAGATGCTGAGAAGTCATACGGAGATTGCTCAGAACTTTTTATTATCTGTTTATAATACTTTATAGAATATCCTGAAATCAGTATTGTAACTATGAATAATATCACTCTTGTTTCACTCTTTGTAAAAGAAAATAACTTCATTAACTTATTCACTTCAACCTTCCTTTCAAATCAAATTCTTTTCAAAGATAACGATAATAAAATAATAATTAAACTAATCTATTATTTATATTCGGGTAGTTTTTCAGTCTAACTCATCTGACATTAAATCCGGGAAGAAACCACTCTATGAGTTTTCTGATTTATTAATCTCTGATCACAAAAAAGCCCGGGGTTAACCGGGCTGAAGTTATAAAATATGTTCTCAAAAATTATTTTACGATGGAAATTGTAAATCCATCCCCTATTGTCATTAGTAGAGATTCTACCCTGTGATCTTTTGAAATTATATCATTCGTAAGCTGTACTGCTTTAAGATCTGCATCATCTCCCGGATCTTCAGTAACTCTTCCGCCTTTTAGCATATTATCCAGTATAATGACAGTTCCCTGATGAGAAAGTTTCACTGCTTCCTCATAGTATTCAGGATAATTTGTTTTATTCGCATCAATAAAGATGAGATCATATTTCATTTTTTGTGCGACAAATTCTTTCATCTTGTCAAGTGCAGGCGAGATGATGACTTCTGTCTTATCTTTCAGACCGGCTTTTTCAAAATATTTCTCCGCAATTTCTCCATGCTTCTTTTCAAGTTCAACTGTAGTCAGCTTTCCTCCTTCTGTCAGTCCTCTTGCAATGTTTATTCCGCTGAATCCCGTGAGTGTTCCTATCTCAAGAGCTTTTTTTGCTTTTATCATTTTACAGATAAGATATAAAAACTTTCCCTGATCTTTTGAAATCTGAATAAGAGGTATGTTCAGTGATTCTGTCTCTTTTATCAGTTCATCAAGCAAAGTCTCGTCGGGTATATATTTATCTACAATATAATTGTAAACTTCTTCAGTAATGTTTATAGATTTCATTTGATAAATCTGATTTGGTAAACCTAATTTATTTAAAAGTTATATTAAATTATTTTTTTA
Organism: uncultured Ignavibacteriaceae bacterium; assembly: GCA_964561045.1. Lineage (GTDB taxonomy): Bacteria > Bacteroidota > Ignavibacteria > Tepidaquicellales > Tepidaquicellaceae > JAGPCH01. The sequence continues at coordinate 12,050 of CAZLOL010000010.1, forward strand.
CTCTTTACTTTCATATCACTGTCATCATTCAATCATTTGAATCAAAATAAAAAAACAGCATCAATAAAATCATTTAATCCCGTTTAAAATTCAGGGTAAAAGATCTTCTTTATCGAGGTTGATTTCCCGGATAAAGGATCTATCTCACACAATACTGCCGAGAATCTCAGATCTTCATCAGCCACTTCATATTTCTGAGGTGTAGAGTAGATAAATCTCTTAATAGAACCGTCTTTCTTCATTCCAATAACAGAATCATAAGGACCTGTCATTCCTACATCAGTAATATATGCTGTTCCACCGCTTAATATCCTTTGATCGGCAGTCGGGACGTGCGTATGAGTTCCTACAACTATGGATGCTCTTCCGTTTACATACCAGCCGAATGCAATCTTCTCGGCTGTTGCTTCAGCATGAAAATCCACGAACACAATATTAGTATCATACTTTATCTTTTCATATACCCAGTCAAAAGCTCTGAAAGGACAGTCAATGCTTTTCATAAATACGCGTCCCTGAAGATTTATGACTGCTATCTTGAGCTCTGTTTCAGGTATCTTAAAAACTCCGAATCCGTGTCCGTAAGCTCCGCGCGGGTAATTCTGCGGACGCAGGACTGTATTGGTCTCATTAAGATATTTATGAGCCTGTATCTTATCCATGGTGTGATTCCCTCCTGTCAGTACATTGATGTTAAGGTCAAGAAGTTTCTTACCGTCCTTTTCAATAATACCTTTACCCTCTGTAATATTCTCACCGTTGGCAATTACAAAATCAACTTTATATTTTGAAACGTATGTTGGGAGAAGTGTTTTTGTAAGATTGTAACCCGGCTCACCTATGATGTCGCCTATAAAAAGTACTTTAATTTTTTCCGACAAATATTTATTTCTGCTTTCTGATTTATTATTTTTAAAAAATATCTTTTGTATTGATGCCTTTCCACTCACCGTATTTCTCAAGATCTGTCTGTATGGATTTAAATAAAGCTGCAAACAGCATTGCATCATCTCCGAATCCGAATACAGGCAGCATGTCAGGAACGACATCAAACGGGTTCATGAAGTACAATACAGCTGCTGCAATAAAAGTTATGGACCTCCATGGAATATCGGTATAACTTTTATTTCTGAAATCCTTTATCAGACTCATTGCAAGTTTCATCTGCTTTATGAACTTACTGAACCTGTTAATATCAACTTTTGAAGACTTACTGTTAATTCTTTTTTCCTCATTATAAATTTCATTTATCTGATCATTACCAATATATTCAGATCTTATCTGTATTTCTTCGACTATTTCTTTTTTTTTATTGTTATTCATACGGTTTTAAATGCGGTACAATATATTATTATTAGATCTGTAATTCAATTCTTTATATTCATTGATAATACGTATTGAGATCTTATCACGTAAATGATTTTAAACCAAGCAGTATGAAGAAAAAGAATATCTGAAACTGGAGAGTGATCAGACCTTTTTTGTAATTATTGAATTTAATGGAAGCTATCTTAGCGCTTGCATACATCTGCTGAAGAAGATCGTCCAGAAAAGCTTCGGAATCGGTATTGTTGAAATCCCTTATAAAATCTTCCGCAGTTTTCCTGCCTGCAATGTGTCCGAAAAATACTATCTGTGAACCTACAATGCCGATGGATTTATCAGATCTTGGCAAAATGGTATTAAGAAGATAATATACAAATAATATGAAAGTCAGGAAAAAAATTACTATGATAAATTTTGAAAATATGCTTATGGAATACAGCTGCTGAAAATTTGTTATCACAAAAGAAGTTGCTATACCATTAACAAATGACAAAACATTTATCTTTGTATCGGCAAATCTGATAAGAGACTGTGTGCTTTCATAAAGCTTCAAGGCTATATCTGTTTTTCTGTATGTATCTGTCATTGAAGATTTTTAATTTACATTCTGCGGTGATTTATCTTACGATCTGTTCAAAACCCCATACTGAAAAACGGATTATTAATCCTTTCATTCATGTCCCTTTCATAATATTCTTTTTTGTCAGGAACATTTTCCATCAGATATCCATAATACAATCTGTAGTATTCTTTCTGTGCGTTCCTGTCATTCTTAGCTTTTAGTTTCGCCGGAAAAGCATGTTCTTCGGCAAGATGATTTAACACATAATATTCCAGAGCTCTTACTCTGTCATCAGGCTGATAAGTATTTACAGACCCGCAGCTTTCACATTTTATATTGACAGCCATGAATGAATAGATATTTACATTCAGATCTGCCGCACACTGAGTACAGCGGTGAAGCTTTTTCTCGTCAACATGCTTCCTGACATTTTCAAGTATTTTCCTTGCGGCTTTGGCATACAGTTCTACTTCAAACTTCAGGAACTCCAATGCAAACCATTCTTTTATTTCATCAGTTTTCTTTCTCTCTTCCGAAATTAGTTTGAAAGAAAATCCGGCTTTATTCATTTCAGATTCCATTTTGTTCCATCCTTCATCAGCTTTTACAGACAGCTGCTCAACTGTCTGATTGTGAAGTCCCGTTTTTATATTGTGAATTATAACCGAATCAAACTGAATATTGTCAATCACATTCTTAAGAGGTTCTTCAGACTGCTTTAATACTTCATAAAACCGCTCTTTGAGCTTTGATAAAAAATTATCCCATCTCGCTGCAAGCTTCTGAAACTCAGTTGATGAAATATCATTACTTCCGAATATTGATGAAAGCATTGTTATAAATAAATTTAATTAGATATAAAAAGTTTACTTCCGCAGAAAAGACAATTGTCATACTGCAACACTTCCAGCCTCGGAGCTCCGCAGTTTTTACATTTTATTGTATGATGCTTTTCTTTCTGCATGCCCTCCGAATATTTATTCAGACTAGCCGAGGCATTACTGAAAATATCATTCATCCCGGAAAATGGTTTTATCTTTTGATAATATTCTTTCACCTTAAGCTCCGTATCAAATCCATTCAATACAGCATTTAGCTGCGTATCATTTTTAAGCAAATATCTTTCAATGATCTTTTCATAAACTCTCCGGAGTTCTACCGGATAGGCTCCTTTGACAATTTTCATTTCCGAATTCATCAGCTGCTCTTTTTCATTCTGAGAAAGGGGTTCGGCACCGTATGACTCAAGAAGCTTATACCAATTCTCATCTCCTCCCTTTTCAGAATGCCAGGCAGTATGAAATGCTTTTTCTGTTTCAGAGGTAAATTCAGTGATGTTAGTATTTTCAGCCATTACCATTTAGAATAAAATTTAAAATTCAATATCTCCGTGCGAACCTTCGCCTTTCATGCTTTCATATTTTTTTCTGAACTGAGCGTCCAACTGCGCCATCTTTCCTGCTAAGGAAAAATCGGACATCATCTTTCCTGTCCAGTATGAACTTACATTGGAATAATCCGCTACAGTCATTCCAAAATCTTTTAAAATATCCTGCGCATCTCGCCCCTGTTTGCCGAGAATGTCCTGTGCTACCATGGATTCAACAAATTTTTCAAATGGAATAGATTCCGGGGTGATCTGCGATCCGCTGCCGAGGTTTCCTGTTGCTGTCGTGTTGAATGCAGCTGCATACTTGGTAGAAATTGTAAATGATGTGTCATTTTTCATACGGGTCAGCCACTCTGCATTAACTCTGTCCCATTTCGGCATATCTACTCCGATGGACTTAATAGCTTCATCAGTTGTTATTCCAGAAGCGAGTTTTGCATTTACACCTGCCCATTGTTCGAGTGAAATCCCTTCAAAAGGTTCTAAGATTGAATTTGCCATAATATTATTTTGAGTTTAGTTTACGCAATATACTAATATCGGATTTCTTTTTCTAAGAAAATAAGTTAATCTATAATTTTAATCATAAAATGATTTTTATATTTACAGTTGAGAATATTTACTTCGTACTAATATTAGTTACAAGCAAATACGGCTTTATTTTTTTCAATCGATTCCGCTTTCACAAAGTAAATAAATTACAATTAGGATTATTGACAGAAATGTTTTAAATTGAACCGGACTTAAGTTCATTGAATCACTTTATATTAAAGAGTAAATTCTTTCATGGAAAAAATAGTAGCAATAGTAGGAAGGCCAAATGTAGGCAAATCAACACTTTTCAACAGGCTTGTAGGAGGACAGGTTGCAATAGTTCATGAAACCAGCGGAGTTACACGTGACAGAAATTATGGTGAAGTGGAATGGACAGACAAAAAATTCTTTCTTATTGACACCGGAGGATTTGTTCCCGATTCTGATGAAAGATTTGAGAAAGCCATAAGAACACAGGTAAAGCTTGCAATAGAAGAAGCAGACGTAATATTATTTGTAGTGGATGCCAAAAACGGAATTCACCCGGTTGATAATGAGATCGCTGAAATGCTCAGGAAACATTCAAAAGGCAAGAAATTAATACTGGTTGCAAATAAGGTCGACATAGTGGATAAAGAGCCGAACGTGCTTGAATTTTATTCGCTCGGACTGGGAGAACCATTTCCGCTTTCTGCAATAAACGGATATAATTCAGGAGACCTTCTCGATGATATTACAAAGGATTTTGAGCCGTATAATGAAGACGGAGATGATAATAAAATTAAATTCGCGATCATCGGTAAGCCTAATGCCGGTAAATCTTCAATTGCAAACGCATTGCTAAATGAAGAACGGAACATTGTAACGGAAATTCCCGGAACTACCCGTGATACAATTGACTCGACACTAAAATATTTCGGAGAGGAAATAGTTCTTATAGATACTGCAGGGCTTCGGAAAAAGGCAAAAGTAAATGAGTCAATAGAGTTCTATTCAACTGTGAGAACATATAAGGCGATTGAAAGATGCAATGTTGCAATACTGATAATTGATGCTTCTGATCTGCTGGTGGAGCTGAATAAATCCTCTGATATAAAACTGGCAACTTTTAAACTTGATAAACAGGATGTGAAAATTATTGAAGAAGTCATCAGATTAAGAAAAGGTCTGCTTATTGTAGTTAACAAGTGGGACCTGGTTGAAAAAGAAGCTAATACTGCAAAGATTGTAGAACAAAAAATATCAGAGCATCTTAAAAGCTATACCTATCTGAAGTTTATTTTTATTTCGGCACTTACAAAACAAAGAATTCATAAGGTCATAGAAGAAGCAAAGGCAATTTATGACGAAAGAGCCAGAAAGATAAAGACAAGTGAACTGAACGAAATGCTTCTTAATGAGATACGTCTCAAACCTCCTCAGTCTCAGAGAGGAAAGGAAATAAAAATTAATTATATAACGCAGATCCGTTCTTCACCGCCTGTATTTGCTTTCTTCGCAAATGATCCCGACGGGATCGAAGATAACTACAGAAGATTTCTTGAGAAAAAAATACGTGAAAGGTTTCCGTTTAAGGGAGTTCCTATTGAGCTTGTTTTTAAGAAGAAGAACTAAAATAAATTAAGAGTTACGAGTTACGAGTTTTGAGTTAAGGATCATTTTAAATTTTCATTATCCTGATTGTGCCGGGCAGCACCGGATAACATAAATTAAAATTAAATTTAAATATGATCACAGAAGTTTTCACTGCCTCAACTTATGGAGTCGATGCTTACATTATAAGAGACGAGACCCATATAGATAAGACTCTTTTTGCTTTCGCGATTGTCGGACTCCCTGACAATGCAGTAAAAGAATCAAAGGAGAGAGTTGCTGCCGCAATAAAAAATTCAATGTTCCATTTTCCGATAAGAAGATACACTGTAAACCTTGCTCCGGCTGACGTCAAGAAAGAAGGATCCGGATTTGACCTGCCGATCGCTGTCGGGATACTGTGTGAGACTTCACAGGCTTCCCCATCTAAAGTAAAAAATTACGTCTTTGTTGGAGAGCTTTCACTAGATGGAAAACTCAGACCTGTTTCGGGAATTTTGCCGATAGCTCTGGAAACCAAGAAGAATAATTTCAAAGGAATTATACTTCCCGCAGAGAATGCAAAAGAAGCTGCAATTGTAGAAGAGATAGATGTGCATCCGTTTGAAACTCTTACTGAAGTTGTGGATTTTTTAAATGATGAGATCTGTCCGCAGCCGTTTAAGATAAATGTTAAGCAGCTGTTCGAACAGGACAACAGATACCTCGTTGACTTTGCAGACGTCAAAGGCCAGGCAGAAGTAAAAAGAGCAATGGAGGTTGCTGCTGCCGGATCTCATAATATTATAATGATTGGATTACCCGGTTCAGGGAAAACAATGCTCGCTAAAAGACTGCCCACAATTTTACCTCCGCTGACTCTTGAAGAAGCGCTTGAGACAACAAAGATACATTCCATTGCAGGCATATTGCCGACAAGCACAGCAATAATTTCAACAAGACCTTTCCGATCTCCGCATCATACTGCCAGTGATGTTTCACTCGTCGGAGGAGGTCCGAATGCAAAGCCGGGAGAGATTTCATTTTCGCATAACGGAGTATTGTTTCTGGATGAACTTACTGAGTTTAAAAAAAATGTTCTCGAAGTAATGCGGCAGCCTCTTGAGGACAGGATAGTTACAATTTCAAGATCGAAAATAACCGTACAGTATCCCTGTAATTTCATGCTGGTCGCAGCCATGAATCCCACTCCGGCCGGCTCTCAGAAAGAAGCTTCCATGTATTCCGATTTTGATGTTCAGAAATTCCTTACAAAAATATCCGGACCTATACTCGACAGAATTGATCTTCATATACATGTAAATCCGGTTAAGTATCAGGAGCTTTCCAGCAAAGCCGAATATGAAAGATCGGAAAGAGTAAGGGAAAGAGTGATCAAAGCAAGAGAGATACAATTAGTAAGGTTTAAAGAGAGAAAAGGGATTTACTCCAATTCAAATATGACTACAAAGGAGATAAAGGAATATTGCAGAATAGATGCTGACTGCGAAAACCTTATGAAGATGGCTATTACTAAACTTGGACTTTCTGCAAGAGCTTATGACCGGATACTAAAAGTAAGCCGGACTATTGCGGATCTTTCGGATGAGGATAATATTTCAACGGCTCATATCAGTGAGGCAATTCAGTACAGAAGTCTTGACAGGACGAGCTGGGTATAACCCGGATGAAATGATATGAACTATGATCAGAATGGTCGAATGTATATTTTTATGTCAGTTAGATCATAGTTCTAATTCAAAATAAAATTAATAATCTGAATTTATGATTAATCTTATTGCAATTCAGTTCTTACAAGAGGAACTTTGTAGATATCGCTTATCTTATCAAGTTCGATCGTAGTAATTCCTGTTTCAGATTTGCCGTAGACACTCACAAATTTTGCACCCCAGATAATTTCATTGTATTTATATGAAGATCTTGAGTGTACTACCTGGGCAAACGTATCATCAAATCCTTTCAGCAGTACAATGAATTCGGAATCCGTCGATTTAAGTTCTTCTTCAGTCTGACCGAAAAGCGGACTGATCTTATTTATTGGATGATTTACTGTCCAGGTAGCTGTAAATAAGGATATTTTCTTGTATTCAAGTTCTAAGTTATAAAATTTTACAGTATCATTTTCAATTCTTGACAGCAGAACTTCAACTTCAGTATCCACCATCTGGTGATCAGCTCTTTTGTTTGCAATCCTGAACTGAAAACCTGTCACGTCTTTATAAGGAGCTATTACGGCTTTATCACTGTAAACTATTTTTGCAAAAGGTCTTACAAATCTTCCGTAAAGCAGACCTGTAGCCAGAGCCAGAGACAGCAGTCCTGTAAGAGATTCTATTGATGAAATAATATTAGAATAAACTCCTACAGGATTTATTCTTCCGTACCCTACCGTTGTGAATGTCTGCGTGCTGAAGAAAAATTCATTTAAGAATCTGTCAAAATCACTATTTGTTTCAATGCCTTCAAAGTTTGCATCCCCGCCTATAAAATATAAAGTTGCAAAGAAAATATTTATGATAAGGTAACTTGAAAAAATCAGACCGCAGAATTTTAACCATGACATTGAAATCAGCCATTGATAAACGCTGAATGATTCGAAGAAGGGAAGACCTCTTCTCTTAACATTAAAACTGCCGTCCCGGTTAATAATACGGCTGTTTTTATCAAAAATTTTATTGCCTAATCCAAGGTCTGTAACTTCATCCTTAGATAATTTGTCTCCTTTATTAGATTTCAATATGAAAGTATTTACAATTTATCTTGATCCTAAAACAATTTTCAATGTGACTTTTTCATTATTCCTAAGAACGACAATCTCTGCTTCTTCTCCAGGCTTATATTCTCCCATAGCATACATATAATCATAAATGTTTTTTACATCTTTTGTACCGAATTTAATTATAATATCTTCTGCCTTTAGTCCGCCTTTATCCGCAGGACTTCCTTCCTTTACTCCTGCCAGCTTCATACCTTCTGCTGTGGATGAATAGTCAGGAATAGTGCCAACATAAACTTTAACACTTCCCATTGATTTGGTTTCATTGTTACTGCTGACAATTTTAATAAAGTCCGGTTTGCTGTCCATTTCATCCAGTGTCATTGCAAGATCATAGACCATACTCGCAACTTTCACTTCTCCTTCGGCATTTATTAATTCAATATCATCCGAAGGCGAATGATAATCTTTATGTGTTCCGGTGAAAAAATGGAGCACCGGAATATTTTTTGCATAAAAACTAGCATGGTCAGAGGGACCGAATCCGTCAGGTGTCTTTGTAATAGTAAAATTGTATGGACTATTTAATGAATCAATGAGACTTTCCCAGACGGAAGATGTTCCCGTTCCGTAAATTATTACCTTATTGTCGGAAAGTCTTCCTATCATATCCATGTTCAGCATAGCAACAACATTAAGATCTTCAAATAATTTAGACTTTGTAAAGTAAGCGGAACCGAGAAGCCCTGCTTCTTCAGCCGCAAATGCTATGAACAAAACACTTCTTTTTAAATTTTTTCTTTCTTCTGAAGAAATTTTCTGAGCTATCTCGAGAAGCCCGGCCGTACCGGAAGCATTATCATCAGCTCCGTTATGAACCTGTTTGTCTGATCCCGAATACAATGACCCATAAACTCCGTATCCGAGATGATCTTTATGTGCGCCGATCACTATAACTTCTTTTTTCAAAACCGGATCATTTCCTTCAATAAAACCGATTACATTATCGGTAACAGCTTTCACCGGTTCAACGTGAGCTATTACAGAAGCTTTAGTATTATTCAGTACAAAAGAGTTAGGGGTTTTTGTGGAATCAATTTCATTCTGTATCTGCAGAAGATCAAGCCCGTTAGCACTGAAAATATTTTCTATAATTTCTCTCTTACAATTTATAACAGGAATTCCGGCATCCTGCAGTACATTATCATAAGTCATTCTTATCAGCTTATCTTCTCCGGCATTAGGACCGCTTATGACAATAATTGCTTTTGCATTTCCATCCCTTGCATTCAGAGTTTTATATCTTGTTGGTTCATATTTCTCAAACGGATTATTGTGAGGCTCGCTACCTCCCGGAGAATATTTCATCATAACAAGGATCTTACCGCTTATGTCGAAATCATTTCCGTCTTTACCTTTGTAGTCATCATAGTTTTGTTCCGGAGCAGATATACCGTATCCTACAAAAACCAGTTCACCCTCAGCTAATCCTGATCCGGAAAATCCGAATGGTACAAAATCCTGTTCCACGCTGTATGTATTTGCCGTTCCGCCTGTTTCGATCTTTAAATTGTTTTCACCTGCTAATTTAACCTGTGTGTAAATTTCGAATGGCTGGAAATAACCGTTTTCTCCGTATGGTTCCAGATCGTATTTTTTAAATTCTGAAGCTATATATTCTCCTGTCAATGCATCCCCTGGGGTTCCCGGAAACCTGCCTTCAAGTTCATCAGAAGAAAGGTACTTTATGTGCTGATAGATCTCATCCTTTGTAATATCATTATTCCTGACTTTCTCTAAATCGTCTTTATTATCAGATGGAATAAAGCCAAAGAAGTTCAGGCAAATTACGGATGCAAATAAAATTATGATTTTTCTTTTCATGTCAATTTTTTTTATTCAAACGTTTGTATATCTATTCAGAAAATCAAGATAATAATTTGAAAATAATATTCCCGGCTATGGGCTCTAATTTGGCTGCATCAATGTGGCTTTTATACATTGCCTTGTTTTAAACATTGAATATTTTTAGTTTATCAAAAAATTTAAACCAATTAAATTCCAAATATCATGAAAAAAATTCTTTTTCTTTCCTTTGCTCTTTTAATGCTTACATATTTCTCCTCTTGTTCCTCTGTAACAGAGGTTTCCGGTACATGGAAAAAACCTGCTACAGTTGCCAAAAGATACAGTAAGATCTGTGTTCTTGGAGCAAGTAAAGATGTTGTTAAGAGATCCACAGTTGAAAAAGCAGTTGTAAATCAGATGGCTTTAAACGGCATTACCGCAGTTGCAGGTGTGAATATTCTTCCTGACAATTTTATCGATTCAGACAATAACGGACAAGTTGACAATCAGAATAAAGAAGCTCTTGCCGCAAAATTGAAAGAAGCCGGTGTTGACGGCATTTTCTTAATCACTCTGCAGGATGTAAAAAAATCCGAACAATATGTGCCGGGCACAACTGTATATGCTCCTTATTCAGGATTTTATCCTTTTTATAATAATTACTGGGGCGCATACAACATGGTAAATACACCCGGATATTATGTGCAGAATACAAATTACTTTTTAAGCAGTAATTTTTATGACATGAGTACAGAGCAATTGGTTTGGTCAGCTCAGTCTCAGACATTTAATCCAAATTCTCTGAGTGACTTTTCACAGTCTTATGCAAGTTCAGTAGTTCAGGAATTCGTTGAGAGCGGTGTAATAAAAAAATAATATTTTAAAAATATTTAACATAAAGGAAATCTGCTAAGGCAGGTTTCCTTTTTTTATATCCGTTGTAAATTCATCATAATATTAATAATTTAGCTTAAAGATTCTTATATCATCTGTTAATGAATAGAAAAATAAATTTCATTTTAAATAATGAGTTAGTTGAAATTGAAATTAACCCTTCCACAGTTTTGCTGGATTTCATCAGGAGTTTAAGATTGACAGGTACTAAAGAGGGCTGTAAGGAAGGTGACTGCGGTGCATGCACTGTTCTTACTGGAGAATTAACAGAAAATCAGGTTGTCTACAGATCAGTAAATTCCTGCCTTATACCCTTGCAGAATATTTCAGGTAAACACGTTGTTACAATTGAAGGACTGAATCAGAAAAATAAGGAATTAAATCCAATACAGAAGTCTTTTGCAGAATGCGGAGCATCTCAGTGCGGATTCTGCACACCGGGATTTATTGTTTCTCTTACGGGATATTTTCTGAATGAAGGAAAACTTAATCATAATAATGTACTTGATTCGATGGATGGTAATATCTGCCGTTGTACCGGACATAATTCTATAATCAGAGCTGCCGGATTGATCTCGGAGAAATTTAAGATCAATGATAATAATTCAAACCGTAGCAGTTTGAAATTTCTTATTGGTAATAAGATCATACCGGAATATTTTGATTCAATAAAAGAACGGCTTCAGAAAATTCATACCAATGAAAATATTTCAACTGTGTTATCAGGCTCTGAGGTAAAATATTTTATTGCAGGAGGTACTGATCTTTTTGTACAAAAACCGGGAGAGATGCTATATTCCGATGTTGTATTTCTGGAAGAGAAAAATAATAATAAAAAAATAAATATTGCTGACGGGTATTGCCATATAGGCAGTACCGCTACTGTTACTGATATTCTTGAATCTGAGATTATCAATAAGATATTTCCTGATGTAAGTAATTTTGCCGAGCTGTTCGGATCTACTCCCATAAGAAACTCAGCAACCATAGGAGGTAACATTAACAATGCTTCTCCGATCGGAGATATGACAGCATTCTTCATGGCTTTGAATTCAAATGTAGTTCTCTCTGACGGCAATAATAAACGGGAGATCCCGCTCAGCAAATATTATAAAAGATATAAGGTCACTGACAGAAAACCTGATGAATATATGGAGAGCATTAATTTTAAAATTCCTGAAGGGAATTACTTCTTTAATTTTGAAAAAGTCTCCAAAAGAATTTACCTGGACATTGCAAGTGTGAATACTGCTGTTTTATTTTATATGAAAGGTGAGATCATAACAGATATACACCTTTCTGCCGGAGGAGTATCTGCAGTTCCGGTATATTTGTTTAAAACACGTGATTATCTAAAAGGGAAATTCCTTAATACTGAAAATTTAAGAGAAGCCGTTTCAGTTTCCTCTGAAGAGATCTCACCGATCAGCGATGCAAGAGGAAGTGCTGAATATAAAAGTCTTTTGTTGTCAAGACTGATCTATACACATTTTATAACTTTATTTCCTGATTTAATTGAACTAAGCGAAACATTATGAAGGATTATGATATCATACAGCACGTAAAAGGCGAATCACAGTTCATAGATGATTTAAATGTCCCGGAAGGAACATTGTTCGCTTCAGTTTTTTATTCACCGCATGCTCACGGAAAAATAAGATCGCTTGATCTCAGCATTGCCGGATCAGTAAAAGGCGTAAAAGGAATTTTTACATACAGAGATATTCCCGGAATAAATCAGATTGGCGGAATCATTCACGATGAACCGTTACTGGCTGAAGATGAAGTGCATTTTATTGGAATGCCTGTTGCTATTGTCGTTGCTGACTCTAAATTCACTGCTAAGGAAGCTGCAGGAAAGATAAAGATCGATATTGATCCTCTCGAAATAATTACAGATCCGCGTGAAGCTTTTAAAAAAGGTGAGCTGATAATTCCTCCGAGAGTATTTTCGAGAGGGAACACAGATTCTGCCTGGAAAGACTGTGATGTTGTCATTGAAGGATTTTGTGAAACAGGCGGACAGGAACATCTGTATTTAGAAACACAGGGAGCATTTGCTTACCCGCTTGAAGGCGGCGCTTTTAAAATTGTATCCTCCACTCAGGGACCTACTGCCGTTCAAAAAGCAGCATCCGGGGTTCTTGGAATTCCTATGAATAAGATAGAGATTGAAGTTCTGCGGCTTGGAGGCGGATTTGGCGGCAAAGAAGATCAGGCAACTGCATGGGCTGTGATGGCTGCTCTGTCTTCAATGAAATTAAAAAAGCCCGTAAAGCTGATTCTCCCAAGGCATGAAGATATGATCATGACCGGAAAAAGAAATCCTTATTCTTCCGATTTTAAAATCGGTCTTACAAAGGAAGGTAAAATACTTTCTTATGAAGTTACTTATTTTCAAAACTCCGGCGCTTCTGCAGACCTGTCACCTGCAATTCTCGACAGAACACTTTTTCACTGTACAAACAGTTATTACATACCTCATGTAAAAGCTACCGGATATTGCTGCAGAACCAATCTGCCTTCAAATACTGCATTCAGAGGATTCGGAGGTCCGCAGGGAAAATTTGTGATCGAATGTGCAATTCATAAAGCAGCAATAAAACTTGCCACAGATGCATCCGTTATTCAAAGAAAAAATTTATTAAAAGAAGGTGATGAATTTCATTATGGACAGAAGGCAGTCAGTGTCCATACTGAGAACACATGGAAACTTGCGGAAGAAAAATTTCAACCGGAAAAGATTCGGCAGAGAATTAAGATGTTTAATGCTGAAAATAAAAATTTCAAAAAAGGTTTTGCATTTATGCCGATTTGTTTTGGCATAGCATTTACAAATACCCGCATGAATCAGGCTAATGCACTCGTAAATATTTACACTGACGGAAGCATAAGTTTCAGTACAGGAGCGGTAGAGATGGGACAAGGTGTAAATTCAAAAATAAAAGATGTAATATCCAGAGTTTTTAGCATATCACAGGACAGAATAAAAAATGAACCCACAAATACGACACGTTCTGCGAATACTTCTCCAACTGCCGCGAGTTCCGGTGCAGATATGAACTGCAATGCCGTTTTAAATGCATGTAAAATTATTTTAGAAAGATTAAAAAGATCCGCTCTTGAAGAAACAGCGCAGAATGACATTAGTAAAATTGAATTGAAAGACGGATATGTTTTTTTCAATAGTCAGAAAACCGGCTTGTCCTGGAATGAGCTGATTGAATTAACAAATATGAAACGGATAAGTCTTTCGGCTCATGCTCATTATGCAACCCCGGGATTGCATTTTGACAAAAATACTAATAAAGGAAATCCGTTTGCATATCATGTATATGGTACTTCAATTATAGAAGCTACTGTGGATTGCTTAAGAGGAACTTACAAAATAGAATCAGTAAGAGCTGTACATGATTTTGGAAATTCCCTGAATCCGGTAATTGATCTTGGCCAGGCTGAAGGCGCAATAATACAGGGTATTGGTTGGATGACAATCGAGGAAATAATTTATAATAAAGAAGGTAAACTTTTAACTGATCTGCTTTCAACATATAAAGTACCCGACATTCACTTTGCCCCTAAGGAAATGGAAATTATTTTTCACGGCAAACCCAATGCTGCAGGGATCTTTCAGTCAAAAGCCATTGGTGAACCTCCCCTGATGTACGGCATAGGCGCATACTTTGCAATAAGAAATGCCGTAAGCGAGTTCACCGGGAGGAATGATTTCGAATATTCATCTCCAATCACTCCAGAGAAAGTCTTAATGAATTTATACCAATATTCAGCTGCTGAATCTTCCGGGCATAAAGAGAAAAAATTCACTGAGATAATTTAATACTTTCCTATGAAAGAAATACAAATCTGGGAATTCATCAGGTCACAGCTGATTAAAAACAATAAAGTAATACTTACAGTAGTTTTAGATCATAAAAAAGGATCACCTGGTAAACAAGGATTTAAAATGGCAATTTCCTCTGATGGAAAAACCGCCGGTTCCATAGGGGGAGGTATAATGGAGTATAAAATTACTGAGGAATGTAAAGAGTATTTTAAAAAAGATCTTATTGTTAACCGATTAGAAACCGTTTATCACAATCGGAAAAAGGATGTGAAAAATTCGGGTTTAATCTGTTCCGGTTCACAGACAAATTTTATATTTAACATTCAGAAAAAAGATATTAAAAATGTAAATAAAATTTTAACTTCCCTGAGAAACTTCAAGCCGGGGAAAATGATCATTACACGTAAAGGTATCTCCTTTCGATATGTTTCCAAAAATACTGATGATCATTTATTTGAATATAAAAACGATAATGAATGGAAGTTCGAACAGGCAACCGTCACAAACAATATTGTATATGTTGTCGGGGGAGGGCATGTAGGTATTGCTTTATGCAAAGTATTATCTTTACTTGATTTTTATATAATTATCTTTGACAGCAGAAAATATCTTAAAAATATGAATTCTGATATATATGCAAATAAAATAATTACAGACTCTTACAGTCGCCTGAGCAGATCAGTTAAAGATGATTCATACATTGTCATTGTCACATCGGGTTTTGATTCAGATAAGGATGCCCTTTTGCAGGTGATCAGAAGAAAAGTAAAATACATTGGTCTGATGGGAACAAAATCGAAAATAAAAAAAATATTCAGCGGATTGAGAACAGAAGGAATATCAGACAAATTTCTGAATAAAGTTCATACGCCTATAGGAATTGATATTAACAGCAATACTCCTGAAGAGATAGCTGTCAGTATAGCTGCAGAAATAATCAGAGAGAAAAACAAAGATCTTTAATCTGCTTCTTTGATAATCTTTAGTTTGAACTTTTTCTGAAATTCCATCACAGATTTTTTATGTTTTTTACTCAGGAACCTTAGTGTTGAAAGCATTGCTCTTTTCACCGTCAGATCAATATCTCCAATAAAATACTTTAATACATTCAGAGCTTCTTCCGGATGACTGTTCCCAAAACTGTTATTAAATGACATTATAATATTCCATCTTACATTGCAGTCACGGATCTTACTCCATTTTCTCAGCTGTCTTATAGTTTCCCGGGGATATTTATTTCCAAAAAGAGAACCAAGTATGAATGGTCCCAGATTTTTTTTCACATATTTTGAATTATCAAACATAAGCGGCTCAAGCAAAGTAAATGCCTTCTCACAATTATCTTTATCTCTTAACGCCAGCGCTGAAAAAACAACTGCTCTTCTGACATTTTCAGAAGGGTGCTTTGTCCATTTCTGAAGATCTTTATATATTTCCCTGTTTTCATAATGTGTATTTGCAAAAGCACCTGCCGCATATTCGCGCACTTCCCAGTTATTATGATCTGCTGTCTTCAGTAATATCTCTTTTACTTTTTTTTTGTTAAATCTGTAACCACGCCAGACCAATGATATCCCTATTTCCTTTGATACAACTTCCTCCCTGCTGCAAAAATAAAATCCGGTTTCAAAAAAATCCTTTTCACGGTTCCCGGAATTTTCAACTATATGTTTTACAATTTCTCTAAGCACAAACATTTTATCTTTGGTCTTTGCTGTACCTGCATGATCTGTTTTGATTTTTTCAAGTATAGAAATTATCCCGGCATGATCTTTTTCTTTGATTAACTTTAGAATTTCTTTCTTCTGCTTTTCTGTGAGTAGTGAGTCTTTCATTAGTTTAGTTTTTATAAAATTAGCTAAAATAAAGCTTCTGATAAATTTAATAATTATTCTGAGTTAAGCACATACTGATCATAGCAATGCTGTTAAGTTAAGAATCTAAGCTGTGAAAAACTTCCGAAGTCTGTGATACTGCGCTTCAGTAATCCATGATTTGGATTGAAACTTCGGAAGTTTCATTCCTAAGCATAATGGTATCTCCTGATAACAGATTGTTTATAAATTAATAATGATATTTTATCATTCCTTCTCCGTTTAGGTATGACGTGTATAAGCAAGAAGGATTAAATAACAAATTTGAATTACAAATCTGATTTATAAATCTTATATTTACACACTTTCGAAACAACAAATTATATGAAATTCGATTTAGAAACTTTTCTGTTTTTTTCACTTGCAGTATTATCAGTCGGTTCAGCCATTATGATGATTACTAGAAGAAATCCTATTACTAGTGCTTTATTCCTTATACTTAATTTTTTCACTGTATCAGGACTTTATCTTTTGCTGAAAGCTCAGTTTATTGCAATTATTCAGGTTCTAGTTTATATGGGTGCAATTATGGTTTTATTCTTATTTGTTATAATGCTTTTAAATCTTCAGGATGAAAAAAAGCTTGCTGAAAAGAAGACATACAAAAAAATTACCGCAGTTCTTCTTTCAATTTTTTTATTTTGTCTGTTAGGATTTACATTATATTTTGGATTTGTCGGTAAGTATAAAACATTATCAGATAAAGCGGAGCAGTTCGGCAAAGCAGAATTTCTCGGTACAGAACTTTTTACAAACTACTCATTTCCGTTTGAGCTTGCTTCGTTTTTATTGCTTGCTGCTATAGTTGGTGCAGTTGTATTAGCCAAGAAAAAGTTTGATTAATTTCTATATCTTTTCAAATCCTGTATAATTCTTCAACACATTTGGAATAATTATTCCTCCGTCTGCCGTTTGATTTGCTTCCAGCAAAGCAACCATCAGCCTTGATGTTGCTAACCCCGATCCGTTTAAAGCATGCACAAACTCTGTTTTGGTTTTATTATTCTCAAGTAATTTCTTATATCTGACCATTGCTCTTCTGGTTTGAAAGTCGGTACAGTTGCTCACAGATGACGCTTCGAGCCACTTTTCCTCAGCATAAGACCACACTTCTATATCATAACATTTGCTCGCAGCAAAGCCGATATCTGCTGTACAAAGCTCTATGACCCTGTAATGAATTTCTAGTTTATCAAGAATTCCAACAGCATGCTGCAGCATCTTTTCCATCTCATCATAGGAATTTTCCGGCAGACAAAAAGTTATGAGCTCGACCTTATTGAACTGATGAACGCGCAAAAATCCTTTTGTGTCTTTGCCGTAGCTTCCTGCCTCTCTTCTGAAGCAATTGGTAAATCCGCAGTACCTGACAGGCAGATCTTCCTGCTTAAGAATTTCATCCCTGTGAATATTCAGTATAGGTACTTCTGCTGTCGGGATGGCAAACAGATCATCTTTTTCCATGTGATACATGTCATCTTCAAACTTCGGCACTTTTTCCGCCGCTTCCATTGAAGCACGGCTTACAAGTACAGGAGTTAAAACTTCCGTGTAACCATTCTTTCCCTGTTCATCCAGCATAAAATTTATCAATGCCCGTTCAAGCTGCGCACCTTTACCTTTATATAAAGGGAAGCCGCTCCCTGAAATTTTCGTGCCTCTCTCAAAATCAAGTATGTCAAGCGATTTACCTAACTGTACATGATCTTTCACCTTAAAATCAAAATTTTTCCTGACACCGCTTTTTCTAACTTCAATATTATCTTTCTCAGACTTGCCGTGAGGAACTGAATCATCAGGAAGGTTAGGTATGTATCTCATCAGAATATCAATATCAGCATCGTATTTCCGGAGCTCATCATCGAGCTGCTTGATCTCTTCGGATACTTTTTTCATCTCTGTTATTTTTTCACCTGAATCTTCTTTGTTTTTTTTCATTAATGCAATTTCATCCGATACTTTATTCCGGAGCTCTTTCAGTGTATCAGTTTTCAATATCAGCTCCAGTCTGTTCTTATCAAGAGCTACTATCTTATCAACAGAAGAAGTGTCTTCGTTTCTTAATATTAGTTTTTCTTTTACTGAAGCCGGATTTTCTCTGATTAATTTTATGTCAAGCATTTCTACAATAATTAAATTTATTTTTTAATATCCAAGCTGAACTTTTAAAAGCCGTAAACCTTCTAATGAATCCATTGTTCTGAATCCAAGCTCGGACTCCATCTTAAGTGTTATAAGTCCTGATTTCAAAGGTCTGGGAGCGGGCTGATTCAGACTTGCAGTCGTGATCGGAATCACAAGTTCTTTGTTAAGTTTAAAAACCTCACACATTTTCATGGCAAAATCAAATCTTGAAAGTATGTCAGAACCGGCTATGTTATAAATCCCGGTGCACCCTTTTTCTACTATTTTTAACGTACCGAAAGCAAGATCATCGATCATCGTTACGTTGCTTATCTGATCTGTTACTATATTCACGGGTCTGTTATTTCGCAGCTCTTCAAGCATCCAGAGAGCAAAGTTAGGTTTGACATTATTTCCGATCCCGTACAAAACAAGTGTTCTGATTACCGTATATTTTATATCGCTTGTAACAATAGCATTTTCACTTGCCAGCTTTTCTCTGCCGTAAAATGAAATTGGATTTGGTACAGACACTTCAGAGTATGGACCGTTTTTCCCGTCAAAAATATAATCCGTGGAAAAGTGTATGATCTTTGAATCTGATCTTCTTGCTGCAATAATTAAATTTTTTACTCCGTCAACGTTTATTTTCCATGAGAACTCCCTTTCAGTCTCACACTTGTCAACATTTGTGTATGCCGCACAGTTAATTACTATTTCCGGTTCATAGAATTCAATAATTTTCTTTACATCCTCTTTTACTGTAATATCAAGAGTTTTATAAGGATAGCCGTAATCCAGATATGATTTTTCCTCTGCAGATGTCTGGATTAGCTCTATATCACTTTCTCTGGAAAATATTGACGTGACCGCCTGCCCAAGTAATCCGTTCGAACCCGTTAATAAAACCCTCATTATTATAATTTATTACTTTATACAAACCCGATTAGTTAATTGAATCATTAGAGTTGG
>CAZLOL010000010.1:31826-37593 GCA_964561045.1 uncultured Ignavibacteriaceae bacterium
GAGTTGGTTGAGTCAACAAAAAACAAACTTAAAGAACTCAATAAAATAATCAAACTAATAAACTAACTAATCTGACTCTGCTAACTGACTCAACTAACTCTATTTCAGCTTATACAACTCATCTATCCCTGCCAGTGATGAATTCAGTGAAGCCATTCTGTTGGCATAATGAATACTTTTCTTAAAATCATTATTCTGAGTATAGTCCATCATAAATGAAGAAGCAAAGACATCTCCGCAGCCGGTCGAATCCACGAAGTGAGGATTCTCAATAGCTGCGATCTCTGTATGATCAAGATCATAAAATTTTTCGTTTCCGTAATGCTTTTCTTTTCTGGAATATCCGGTTACTCCGTCTATACCTCTTGTAACAATCAGTCCTTTTACATCATGAATTTTATTAAATAGTATTTCCTCAGCTATTTTATATTCAGATAATTTTTCCCTGCTCAAAGTAGCTATCTCAAATTCATTCATCTGTACAGTATCTGAATTTGTACACCATTCATACCAGTTATCTACATGAGTATGTACCCTGCTTCCATCCGGCTTTGTAAGCATAACAACGTTATGAATGTCTATATGTAAAAACTTTTTGAAATTTTTTCTGATCCTTTTAAGAGTTTCAATTGTAATGTCTGTTCCCGATATCATATTTACAAGAACTGCATCAGCCATATTTAAATAGTTCTCACACTGAAAATAATCGAGTGTATATGTCGGCTCCGAAGATATTTCAACCCGGGCGCTTTTATCCTGATTATAAAGATTGTAATGCAAAAAGACCTTTCTGGTTGGATGCCTGACTTTATTAATTCCGTAGATTTTAATGTTCGGATATTTTTTTAAAATATTTACAATGTTTTCAAACTCATCTTCCCCGAGATTCATTACAGGAATAATATTGTCAGTTGGTTTGGATAATACTGCCAAACTAATGAGAGAATACAATATTCCGCCGTAACTGTTTGTGACTTCGCCATTAGCTTTATGAATGACATCAACACAGGGTTCGCCGATTACAAGATAATTCATTTTTTTATTTTAAATATTAGTTCTGTTTGTTTTAAAATATCTCCGGTTAATTTCATATCCGAAGCTTTGATATTTTCTTTTAACTGTGATTCTTTTGTCGAAGAAGTAATAACGCTTGAAACGATATCCTTTCGTAAACACCAGGCTAAAGCGATGTTTGACGGGGTAGTATCAAGCTCTTCCGCCAGTTTAATTAATTTGAATACTTTTTTAAGATTCTCTTCCGAAGCAATTCCTTTAACAAATGCATTGTTGTTTTTATCCATAAGTCTGGAATCCTTATCGATCTTTTTCTTATTGTATTTACCGGTAAGTACACCCTGAGCGAGAGGAGACCATACAACAAGCCCTATTCCCTGTCTGCTGCAGTAATTCATTACACCGTTCGTTTCTATATCTCTTGACAGCAGGCTGTATTGCGGCTGATTGCTTACAGGCTTATGAAGTTCGTTCTTCTCACAAAAATTTACAGCGTCTTCTATTTGCTTTTTTGACCATTCACTCACACCCCAGTATAATATTTTTCCTAATTCAATTAGTGTATTGAAAGCTTTGCATGTCTCTTCAAGAGTTGTATCAGGGTCATAACGGTGACACTGATAAATGTCTATGTAATCTGTTTTTAAATTCACAAGAGAATTGTTAACGGATTCGAATATATGCTTCCTTGATAAGCCTCTATCATTGGGCTTATCCGACATAGCTCCGAAACATTTGGTAGCAATTACAATATCCTGACGCTTGAAATTCCTTAGTGAATTTCCAAGAAATTTCTCCGCCTCTCCTTTTGCATATACATCTGCAGTATCAAAAAAATTTATCCCGCTGTCAAAAGCAGATCTGATAATTCTGTCTCCGGCTTTTCTTTCAACGGAACCGCCTAAAGTAAGCCAGCTGCCTATACCTATGACACTGACTCTCGTTCCGCATTTACCTAATTTTCTGTATTTCAAAATCTGAATATAATTAATGAATTTTTAATTTTCTTTTGGATCTTTACCTGATTTATTTCTTCCAAAATCTACAGTTACAGATAGCTGATTAGAAAGTCCCAGTTCCTGATGAATGAACGCGGAGTAATCTATACGGAAAACATCATAATTTATGCCGGCACCCCCGGAAAAAGCAACAGGCTCTGTTCCAAGTCCTGCTCTTATGTCAAAATAATTATTTATAAAATATTCAAGACCGCTTTTGAAAGATAAAGGATAGTTTACATCTTTTTCAATTTCAAGAATTAAATTCACGTCATTTCTGGGATGAATTGTAAAACCTGTTTTGTAAACCTGGGCGATTCTCTGACCGGATATGCCGATCTTAGAACCGGTAATGTTATTTACAAAGAATCCCCATTTTAAAAAATCCGTCATAGAAGCCAGTCCGCCAATATCCAATCCGAATGCTGAAGCTGAATTATAATTCTGAATATTTAAATTATAAAAATTTAAATTTAATCCGTAGAATATCTTATCATTGTAACTGTTTCCAAAAGATAAGATCAGGTTTGTCTCCCTGTACAGTTCAAATCCGAAAGACTTCAATCCAAGACCTGCCGTTCCAAAACTCAGCGGTTCGGCATACGTCAAAGCTGCCGTGGAAATTTCCGGAATACCAAACGGAGAAGGTCCGTAAAAAAGGGAAACTTCCCTGTATTTCATCTGACCTAATCCGGAAGGATTATAAAACACTGCAAGAGAATTATCTGCCAGAGATGAAAAAGCTCCGTTCAGACCGATCGCTCTTGCCCCTATATCAGTGAATTCAAATTGTGAAAAGGAACTTTTTACTGCAAAAATAATTATTACCAATGTTAACTTAATCATCATCATCATAATCCTCACATTAAATTTAAATAAATGTATTGCTTCTTATATATAAGAATCTAAATTTTACAAAAATAAATTAATTGAAAGAGATAGAAAATGCAAAGTCAAATTAAATGGTTTTTAATTATTGTAATTATTTTATTAAGCAATTCTGACAGGTCATATTCTCAGTTACAAGATCTTCAGGTTGAGGTAATTGTAGATATGTCACTCCTCCCTCCGGATGCACAGGATAAATTATCCAACTTTAAAAGAAGAACAGAAGAGTATTTAAATAAGAATAAATATTTCGACGATAAAGTCCCTCCGGTTAGAGTTCAGATGCAATTTAGTTTTACAGGATTAGACGCAGTAAATTATGATTATCAGGCTAAAATATTCATTGTGAGTAAACGTGAAATTTACAATCCGTTTAAAAATGGAAATGAAAAATATGCAACAGCTTTCAGATTTCTGGATGAAAGGTGCGATTTTTATTACCAGGACAATATGGTATTCTTAAAAAATGACTATCGCTTTGATTCATTCTTAAGTCTTCTTGATTATTATGCATATATAATCGCAGGGTATGATGAAGATTCCTATTTTGTCAAGGGAGGAAACAAGTATTTTCAAAAAGCTCTCGATATTTGCAATAAAGTTACGGGAAGCCTTAGTGGATGGAATGAAACAGGAGGAGGATCAAAGCCATCAAGACTTCAGCTTGTACAGGAAATTCTTGATGTACGATCGGATGGATTCAGAAAAGCTTATTTTGAATATATGTGGTGCGGACTGGATTCATTAGCATTAAACAAAATACATGCATATCAGAATATTCTCGATGCTATATATTCGATCAGTGAAATTAAAAAGAAACAGGTTCAGACATACAACATAGATATTTTCTTTGATTCAAAGGCTACGGAAATAGCTGAAACATTCATTGAATACGGAAATAAAACAGTATATGATAAGCTTATGAGCTATGACCGGTCTCATCAGACAATTTATGAAGAAGCAAAGAAGCGGGCAAGGTAGATTTAATATTAATTATAAAATATATTTTTCGCTCAGTTCTCATTTAATACCTTTTTAATAAATCTCTCTACTCAACATTTTCGGTAAATTACCTGATTTAAAGATATTATTTGATAAAGATTTCTGAAAAAATCCTTAGACTTTCCCGCTTACTGAGACTGTCTCATAGCCTTTAAATTAAATTACCCACAAAATTACAAGGGCACTAAAAATCAATTTATCAAAACATTTTTCTTTGCGGTTTTGAATATATTTTGAAACAGACTCAGTACACAGAAATGACAAGCTTCCTTGGTTTTTAGAAGTTTTTAAATAATTTAAATGATTTTTGTTTATAATACTATTTTACAAATAAATTCATTATTTTGTCTATTAAAAATAAACATAAAGGGGGAAATTTGAAAAAAACCATACTTTTTTTTATTGCCATTACGGCATTTCTATTTACTGAAGCTGATGCCCAATTTAAAAATTATAATATTAAAGGCGGCATTCAATATCAGCAGTTAATTCCTTTTTCGGAATTTCAAAGTGCTTATTCATTTATCGGCCGAGCTTATCTTGGCTTTGAGATAACCAATACAATTTGTGTCGAAATAGGCGGCGGTTACGGTCAGTTTAAAACAAAGGATGATTACAATCCTCTGGCTGGGACTTATGTATCAGACACTTCAAATACAGATCCCGAAATTCAAACGGATCTTATCCCGATAGACGCCCGTATAAGAATTTCTCCTTGGGCGAATACAGCAAAGAACTGGAATCCTTATTTTTATGTAGGAGCCGGAATAATGAATTACAAAGTTAAAAATTCACCTGACCCTGTCGTCAGTCCGCAATACAATACCGTGGAAGGCGGATGGACCGGAATATTTCCTTTAGGCATTGGAACAGAAATCAAAATGTCTAAGAATGTCATGCTTGATCTTAGCGGCGGAGTCACGTACACCACCACAGACTTATTGAATAATTTTGAAGTGCCAAGCTGGAATGACTGCAGCGCAAATCTTTCTTTAGGGTTAACTTTCGCAGGAGGAGATGACTGTAACACTGATAACGATAAAGACGGTCTTACAAAATGCAAAGAAGAGCAGATAGGAACGGATCCTGACATTGCGGATACAGATGCAGACGGATTAAATGACGGAGCTGAAGTTAATCAGTACATGACTAATCCTTTAAATAAAGATACCGACGGCGATACCCTAACAGACGGGGATGAGGTTATGAGATATAGTACTAATCCGTTGAACAAAGATACTGATGCTGATAAACTGATGGATAATGAAGAAATTAATCAGTACAATACACTTCCTAATGATAATGATACTGATGACGATATGCTTCTTGACGGTGATGAAGTGCTAACACATAAGACAGATCCAAAAATTGTTGATACAGATGTTGGTTCTATAGGTGACGGAGTGGAAGTTAACAGAGGAACAAACCCACTTAACCCGAATGATGATCTGCCGCCTGCTCCTAAAGAAGAAATGAAGGTCGGTGCGGTTATTATACTTGAAGGAATTAATTTTGCCAGCGGCAGTTACGAAATAGGCGCCGGTTCAGATGCAATTCTTGAACAGGCTTATAATACAATGAAAAATAATCCTGATATTGTTGTCGAGATCAGCGGTCATACCGACAGCCGAGGAGGTTATGAAATGAACATGAACCTGTCAAAGAACAGAGCTGAAGCAGTAAAAGAATGGCTCGTTGCTAAAGGCATCAGCGCTTCAAGAATAGAAACAGCAGGTTACGGACCTAACAATCCAATAGCTTCAAATGATACAGAAGAAGGTCGCTATCAGAACAGAAGGATAGAGTTCAAGAGAATCAAATAAACAAAGATATTCATTAAAATTAAAAAGCTGTTTCTGCTAATG
>CAZLOL010000011.1:0-36778 GCA_964561045.1 uncultured Ignavibacteriaceae bacterium
CAGATGATGTTCTTCCTACAAAGAATTATATTCAAAAAACTTCCAATGGAGGTAGTAACTGGGAATTCATGTATGTTGATACAAACAACTATTTACCTTTTACAAAATTATTTTTTACAAATGAGCTGACAGGATATACACAAAGAGGGACCTTGCTGAAATCAACAAATGCAGGAATGAGCTGGTCAGTTACTGATAATAATATCACATCAGGAACTTCATCTAATTTCTTTATAAATGCAGATACAGGCTGGTGCAGCGGCGGCTCGGGTAAGATAATCAGAACAAATAACGGCGGGCAAAATTGGTTTTATCAGTCAACAAATACATCAAATCATTTATCATCAGTTTATTTTGCTGATAAATACACAGGTTGGGCTGTTGGTAACGGCGGAACAGTTATTAAAACTATCACCGGTGGATTAACTTCAGTAGATCATTCACAACAATTAGTAAATTCATTTTTTCTTATACAGAATTTCCCAAACCCGTTCAACCCTTCTACCAATTTGGAATTTGGGATTCCGGATTTTGGATTTGTTTCTTTGAAAGTTTATGATGTTATTGGAAAAGAAGTACAGACACTTGTCAATGAAAATCTTTCAGCCGGAAATTATAAAGTTAAATTTGATGGCAGTGATCTTCCGAGCGGGATATATTTTTATAAGCTTGAGGCAGGGGAGTTTACTGAAACGAAGCGGATGATCCTTTTGAAATAGTTAGTAGTTAATAGTTAGTAGTTAGTAGTTTGTAGTTAATAGTTTAAAAACATCTCCCTATACTCATTTCTCATTGTTCTTTGTTAGTTACTCGTTCATTACAAACAACTCTATAATCTATACTCTATACTCTTTACTCAATACTCTTTACTCAATACTCTTTATCTATACTCTATACTCATTACTCTTTACTCTATACTCTTTACTCTATACTCTTTAATAATTACTAATTGCTAATTGTTTACAGATTTTAATAATGCTGAATTATTATTAAATTGACTGAAATCAGCACAACTAATCACTGTATTGAAGAATTTTATTTTACTTAATCTATTCCTGTATTGAATCCGGATCTCAGCAGCAATATTAATGAGCAGCCTGTCACCCCAGTGAAATACATGCCGCAACTGGATTCCTTAAGGACCTTTGCGGTATTTTTTGTTCTGATCGAACACTGGTTCCATTTGGCATCATGGTCCAAAATCCTTCCTTTCGGAATGATAGGAGTGACATTATTCTTTGTGCTGAGCGGATTTCTGATCACACAGATTCTTCTTAACAGCCGGATCACTGCCGAAGAAAAAGGCGAACATAAAGTTCATACTTTAAAACAATTCTATATCAGGCGAACACTAAGAATATTCCCGATCTATTATTTAACTATATTTATCTGTTACATTATTAATCTGCAGGATATAAGAGATAAATTTTTATGGTTTCTCTTTTATGCATCAAACATTTATTTCTACAAAATCAATGACTGGGCGGGTAGTCTTTCACATCTCTGGACTCTTGCAGTAGAAGAACAGTTCTATATATTCTGGCCGTTCATAATTCTGTTTATTCCAAAAAAATATTTATTAAGATCAATTATCGCTATTCTGTTCTTCGGACCTGTCTTTCGTTCATACCTTTTCATTTTAAACGGAAGTTCGGAGATGATATTATCATTTATAAACATTCTGACACCCTCATGCATGGACTGCTTTGGTCTGGGTGCTTTGATGGCTTATTATCAGGTTTTTAAAAAAGATAAAGCTGTTCTAAAGTTCAGGTCCGCAATAATATTTTTAATATTAAATCTTGTTTTGATTATAATATTAATGTTCTTTGAAGAGAGTGTAATCAGCGTATTTTTTTTCAGATTCTGTGTCTCTGTGATATGTGCGTTTATTATTTATGGTGCAATTAATGGTTACAGGGGGCTTGCCGGCAGAATACTGGATAATACTGTACTTATATTTTTAGGAAAGATAAGTTACGGTTTGTATTTGTATCATAATTTCATTCCCCTGATTTACAAAGCACTCGGAATACCGGCTCTTTCAAATTTATATTTAAATTTTATTGTAAATATGTCCTTGCTTATTCTCATATCATCAGTTTCATGGTATATGATTGAAAAACCGGTAAACAGACTTAAGAAATATTTTAGATATAATTAAATATTGCTTAAGATTTATAGTTTTACTCTTACAATTGATTTAAAAAGATATTTACTTGAATCTATACAATTAAGAGATTATTTTTTGAAAAATATAAAATTAAAATATTTTTTAAAATATCTGACTGAATTCCTTAATTGCTATAGAAGTTATTTTCAATAAATTTATAAAATATATTAGAATCTGATCTGAATTAATCTAAATTAATTTTACTGTTTGAGCGAAACTTTTCAAAAAAGATACATACGTTACATTATCTTTGCAGTAATTCCTGTATTACTCTTTATTACTGCTTATTTGTTCAAGGATGCAGGCGGTCCCTACTATCTTAACTATTACGATCCCGGATATGTATATCTGGTAAATTCGATAAACATGATGGAGTTTGAAGACATAGGACATACAGATCATCCCGGGACGACACTTCAGATATTTGGAGCGATTATATTAAAAATATTTTTTGCCGGAAAGACTGATGCGCAGATACTTGATATTGTTTTTTCTGATCCTGAATATTATCTGAATATATTAAATAAAATTCTTATTGCAATAAACTGTATTGCTTTGTTTTGTCTGGGGATCTTTGCTTATAGCCGAACTTCGAATCTTTTTTTGAGCTTGCTCCTGCAGCTCACTCCATTTATTTCCTTTGAAATATTTTACGGACTTGTGATAGTCTCGCCTGAGAACTTCTTAATACTGAGTGTAATTTGTTTGTCAGCAGTTCTTTTTTATATGGTTTATGATGAAAATTCCGGAAAGCACAACCTTGCGCTTTCAATTCTGTTTGCAGTTATTTGCGGTTTTGGATCTGTATCAAAACT
This sequence comes from uncultured Ignavibacteriaceae bacterium, assembly GCA_964561045.1. Lineage (GTDB taxonomy): Bacteria > Bacteroidota > Ignavibacteria > Tepidaquicellales > Tepidaquicellaceae > JAGPCH01. Next base: position 2,989 of record CAZLOL010000011.1, read on the forward strand.
GAATTTTGTGCCTCTATGCATATTGCCGTTTATCTTATTAAAAGGCGTAAAATACAAATTCATATTTATAGCGGGAACCGTGCTAGTCTTTTTTATATTCTTCTCGCCGGTTATATCAAAATTTTCAAAGTTCTTCTCATGGGCAGGTAACCTTACTGTTAACAGCGGAATTCACGGGAAAACAGATCTGTCTAATTTTGACATATCACTTTTTTTTAAAAACATCATCAGCATTTTATCTAATGATATTTTCCTGGCTATAATTTATATTCTGATAGCTGTAGTTCTTGCATTAAGTTTTATTATTAAAAATGAAAAAAGATCCGAGCAGGATGAAATGTTATCTGTAAAAGAGAGAAAGGTATTGTTTGCCATTCTTCTGGCAATCTCTTTCCAGATATTAGTAGTGGCAAAAAACTATATGCCTTATGCTCAGTATTACATAGTTCCATCATTGATGCTGGCCGTTACAGGACTGACTTTTCTTATTTCTTATTCACTGAGAACATTTACAGTTTTAATTAATATCGAACCTGAAAAAGTTTTTATGGCAGCTTTTTTAACAGTAAGCTTATTCGCTGCATTCGAGATCAAAAGCTCTTTCACTGAAGCATCTTTATTCAGGGATGAATCCTATAAAATTAATAATATAATAAAAGAATATTCAGGATCCGAAACTGTAATACCGAGTGTAGGGACAGCAAATGAAGATTGTGCACTTGCGCTTTCTGTGATGTTTGATTACAGCGGAAAGAGGAAAGAGGTTTACAAAAAGGAGTTTTCAAAAAAATCCACTTCCGTGATTTTTCATGACTACTGGAAGAATAAATTATTCACTCTATCGGACAGCACTGACATCAGGAAAATATTATCAGGAAGTAATAAAGTTGTCTTTCAGCTTATGTCAGTTACTTCAATTGAAATGATAATAAAACTTCTGAAAGAGGATTATGGAATTGATGTGAAAGACTGGAAGTTAATTTTAAAAAATAATAATCAGGAATCGGTTTATGAGGTATATCTGTGATGAACTATTTCTTCCCATCAGGCAGAAAAGATCATTTAAATTTTTAATTATGAAACATTGAAGAAAAAATATAATTACATTTTCCTAATAATAATACCTGTTGTATTTTTCTTTTCAGGAAATCTTCTTAAAGACGCGCAGGGACCTTACTATCTGAATTTTTATGATCCGAGTTATGTCTATCTGATTAATTCGCTGAATCTGGCTCAGATGAACGGATATGGTGTCGGACATTTTGATCACCCGGGTACAACAGTTCAGGTTGCGGGAGCTGTTATAGTATACTCGTATCATCTTTTCAGCAACAGCAGTGCAGATATTGTCAAAGATGTTTTAAAAAGACCTGAGGAATATCTGAAAGTTATCAACAGAATATTCGGATTAATAAATACAATGTTTCTGTTCCTGCTGGGCTGTTATGTATTCAGGGTAACCGGAAATTTAATATACTCGCTTCTTATCCAGCTATCACCCTTTGCCTCAATGGAGGTTTTTTATGGTTACATAATAGTAACTCCGGATAATTTTCTTATATTCATTACATTATGCATGATTGGTGTTTGCTTCTATTATCTTTACTCAGTCGGTGAATCTCCCGAATCTCCATACTCACTTGTAATTTTATTTGCTTTAATAACAGCGGCAGGTATGGCAACCAAACTGAATTTCTTTCCTATGACACTTATTCCTTTTCTTCTGATACAGGGTATAAAAAGAAAGATAATCTTTATTGCTGCTTCTGTTTTAATGTTTCATATTTTCATATTTCCGGCAATTTCAAACTATGTGCAGTTCACTGAATGGATATCTAGATTGATAATTTACAGCGGACATTACGGGCAGGGGGATCCGACAGTGGTGAATTCATCTGAATATTCCATGCATTTCGGACTGATTTTTACGAAAGATTTGTTTTTTACTTTTTCATATCTGATAATGATATTTACTCTTGTTATTTGTCTGTTAAATAAAAATAAAATAGAAAAAGGAAATGATGCACTTTTGAAAAAGCAACTTAAACTTCTGTTTATAATTTTCATAGCAGTTACAATTCAGATATTAATTGTTGCAAAGCAATACAGACAGCATTACATGATACCGTCTTTTATTGTATCCGTATTTTCCTTGTCCTTGTGTGCATCTGTTCTGGCATTTCATTTTGAAAAACTTAAAGTTCAATATTCATATTTGATAATTATTGTTATTCTTTCTGTATGGACTGTCTATCAGGTAAATCTAAATTACAATCTTGGAACTTATCAGAGAAATGAAGCACTTAAAATAGAAAAATATATTAATGAAAATTATCCGGATAAGTTTATTATTTCAACCTACGCATCTGCAAACAGACAGACTGCTCTGGCTTTTGCAGTTTCATATGCAGGCAGCCAGACAGAAATATACCGATCCGAATTGAGAAAACAACAGAAGAATCTTGTATTCTATAATCCCTGGATCAAACAGTTTGAATCTATTGCTGAAAAAGATGAAATAAAAAAATTAATACCTCAAAATCAGGAATTTATAGTTCAGATAACCGAATACGGCATACATGATCTGATCAAAAACTTAAACGAAATCTTCGGAGTCACTAATTCGAAATTTACCAAGGTATTTGTTAACGGAAACCGTGAAGCTTTGTATGAAGTAAGAGCAGGGGATAAATAAATGACTTAGATATGCTTAGAAAAGCCCGTTTGTTCCATGAATTGAATGAATGAAAAACATCAGGTCATAAATTCTTGTCTGACAATAAGGTTGTATAAAGCACTGAAAAATAGAAAGTAATATCTATCCAGTTTTCTTTCTGCATTTATAAAAGAATATAAAAAATAATCTGACCCGCTGCTTAAATGGTTACTTTATTTCAATCTCATATATTGATTCACCATTTTTATTAGTTATAATTTCTTTATTACTTACGCAGTCGATATTATAACGTTTTTTCAGAAAGCTTATGAAATCATCCAGCGGTGCTGTAATACTGTGAAACTGCACGATAAATTTCCTGTTATCTCGGATTGTTTTTTCTATATCCACATTTCCGGGAACAGTAAAAAAGCTGTCTCTTTGTGCAAGAAAATAGATCTCGGTTTTTAACTGATCTGCAAGAATATCTGTATATTTTTTATTATTACTTCCCCCGTAATCATTGAATACCATGTATGCCAGAGCGCAGTCATCATTTGCTGTCATCAGGCTTGGGATCACTAATACGTTTTGATAATCATCTTTAATTAAATTTCTGACAATATATGCCTCATCCCGGAATGCTGTTGCTTCTTTATAAGTGTTAATAATTAAAATAGCTGCAAATACGAAAATTATTATTGAGGAGAAAATGAAAAGGTGCTTTGTAGTAATTTGCCGGAAATAATTCTTAAATATTTCAAAAATTAATGATCCGGATATGCACAATCCTGATATCAGCAGAATAAAAGATGGTATAAGATAGTATTGAGTCCAGGGAACATAGTTCTTCGTTATCATTAAAATCTGAGCAGTAATGCCGGTGAATATTGCAATTGTAACTTTAAGTCTTTTATTAAATTGATCAATATCAGTTTCATTTTTCCTGATAAAAGTACCAATCATTATTGTAATAAACATAATCAGATAAATGATCAGCAGTATTTTATCCTGCGCAAATACTGTTTGTATATTAGAAAGATACAAAGAAAAATCAAACGGCATACTTTCCATAGTTCCGTGAATCTTGGTTTCAAAGATCAAATTATAAATCCAGCTGATGAATTTTTTTAAATTTGATATTGCAGGTAAAAATAAAATTAAAAATGTTAATGCACCGGATAATAAAAAAACAGATTTGTTCTTAAAAGATTTAATCAGTAAGAAAGGTATTATCCACATGGGGATAAATGTCAGTTTGGTGACCGTTCCAAATCCGCATACTATACCGGAGAACAGTACAAATGATAATGACGGATTTTCCGGATCAGCTTTGTAAATAAAGTAAAATATTATTCCTATCATAAAGAGTGATGGTATAATAATGATATTATCCGGTGCAACAAGCACCAGTCCGTACAGTATTTGAAATGATACAAATGGAGAAAGCTGAAGTAATAGAGTCAGATAAATATCGTTTGTAATTTTATAGATGAATATTCCGAGCAAATACAAAGTAAGAGAATTCAGAAGTATGAAACACCGGTTTATCAGTTCAAGGTATTTTTCCGGATTTGAAAAAACCTCTTTTATTATTTCGTCAGATGACGCAGCTGTTATGAACTTAAGCTTTAATATTAGCGCTCCCAGTACCTGAACGGTTGTTCCCGGATGGTCAAAGTGCCCGACACTGCTTAACTGAAGGAGATTCAAAGAGTTAATCAGGTAGACGTAGCTCGGGTCATAGTAGTTTAAAAAATACGGACCCCCTGCATCCTTGATAATGCAGCCTGTAATAAAAAACAAAACAGGGAATATTACTAAATACAGATAAGAATTAATTTTACCCAAATTATTTATTAAATTCGTTGAATTTATTTAATTAAATAATATTTTATTTAAACATATATTTAAGCGGAAATACGTCTGTGAAATATAATCTCGCTTTTTACCATAGTAGGAAAATTATACAATTATTAACATTTCCAAATTTAGGTATAAGTATTGTTTGTTTGTTCTCACTATTTTTATATTACACAACGATAAACCCGGATACTTATTTTATTTTAAGTAAGTATAATATGTAATACAGAAAATTTATTTTAACTTAATCTTAAATGAGTTTAATCTGTACATTTTTGTTTAAATCTTGTTGTAGAATCGATTATTAACTGTTTTTTAAAGAACTTTATATCAAGGAAATATTTAAACAAAATAATTAATAATGTCAGTTAAAATGCTTATGAAAAAATATGAGAAGAATTTTTATATCTTTTCCTGTGTACTGCTTTTTTTATTTAGCTCAATCAGTACAATCAGGTCAGTAAGAACTCATTATAAATTTATCTCACATCCTTATCAGATTGAATATCGAGAAGGAGGCGCATTAAATGCTACTCAGATCTTTCTGGAAGATAGAAATCTTTTTTCAATATTAGAGCAGCCTCAAAATACTTATGTCTATGGATTCCTGTATCCTCTTGCAGTTAAGCCATTTGCAAAAACATATGGCAACACTCTGTATGTTCACAGGTCTTTCGTATATTTTTTTATATGTGCAACCTGCCTGCTTGTCTTCTATGTACTATTAAGAAAAAAAGTTAATTTTGTATTTGCTTTTGCCGCTGCAATTATTCTCCATCAGTCAATAATAAATGCCGCGAACACGCCGCTTGCAAGACCTGACGGACTAGGAATATTTCTGTTTACTCTTGCTGTGATAATTCCCTGGAGATGGAAATTCTCAAATTCTTCACTGGCAGCGAGCATTGTCATAGGCATACTCGGATATATGACAAAACCTTACTACATTTTAGCTGTTCCTATAATAGCGGCTTATATCTTTATCTTTATAAGCAAAAGAAAATCACTTTTCTATTCAGCTGTTTCAGTTGTAATTTTCCTTTTAGCTCTGGGAGCAACCGCTATGATTTTTCCCCTTTACATAAATAATACTCTGATTGCTCATATAAATGACTCGTCATATATTTATAATAATGTGAAAGATCAGATAGCGGAATATACAGAGATAAACGTTTATATCATTCTTATTCTTTTTTTGTCGGCGCTTTTTATTTTCAGAGACTTTTTAAAAAAGCATTATGCTGAAACAGTAGGACAGGTAGCTGAGATATTAAAAAATTTCTTAAAGATAAATTCAGGTTGGAAGATATTCAAAGACGAACCGGTCATCCAAATCAAATATGATCTGCTTTTTGTATTTTCACTTTTTTTTGTTTTCATACTTTTCATTCTTAAACTTGGAGGACATCCGGGAAATTATCATGCAGCTTATTTGTTTCACCTGGCATCTCCTTTTCTGATAATTGTAACTTTTCTGCTGCTGAATAAAACATCAGGTAAATTATTCAAATCATTGTCAGCATTGCTGCTTATAATTACTATGAATGTTGAATTTGAATCTCCAAAATATGAATATGACAGATTTTCAGACTGCTTTGAACGAATGGATGTATTAATAAAAAACAGCAGGAATGTTTTCAATTCTCCTGAAAATGTTTCAATAATGATCAGGGAAAATAAACCAGTATATAATTCAGGGCTTTCGGAATATTTTTCTACAAAGTATGCAAAAACAGAAGTTACGATTGAGTCTTCCGGATCAGTTAATAAAAGGGTAGAAGAATTCCGAAAAGAGACAGATGATAAAATCGCAAGGAAAGAATTTGATCTTATATTTCTTACCAGGAATTATTACAACTATTTTGTCAATGAAGGATTGTTGAAAAAGAATTATGTGCTCAAAGAAACAATATGCGCTCCATTTATTTATCATCAACTGGAAGTGGAAGCATGGGTACCTAAAAACTAATGTCTCAATACATTCTTAATAGTTTCTGAATTTTTCTATATGAATTATTGCTGTTAATATCTCAATATCATTGAGCTATTTTAACAATATTGGTTAAAATCCGGATTTAAATAATATTTTCATTGCAACTAATATTCTATAAAGTTAAATTTACCGAACTAATTTTCATAAACAAATCAAAAATAAAAATGAAAAAACTGATTTCAGGTTTTTTTCTGATTGCATTATTATTATCAATAACAAATAATATTGCATCAGCAGCGGGATTTAACAGTATTTTTACACCCGATGGTGTAAATATTATTGCAGTTGGAGATCAGGGTCTGTTATTCCGATCTTCTAATTCGGGTAATACATGGGCAAGTTATACAATTACAACCGATAATTTCAAATCTGTTTATTCAATGGGAAATGATGTGTGGATAGGTGCAAGTAACGGAAATGTTTATAAGACAACGAAAACAAATTCACCAATCACAGCTCATAATATCGGTGCAAATTATACGGTAAACTCTGTATATTTTATAAATTCGAATTTAGGATTTGTTTGCTGTGATAATGGATATGTTTACAGAACAGTGGACGGAGGTGTCTCCTGGAATCCTGTGAATACTGGTCTATCATCAACTTCGCTTGCTTCAATCAGTTTTTTGGATGAGAATAAAGGTATAACAGTTGGAAAAAGCGGAAGCATCTACTTAACTGTCACTGGTGGAAATACTTGGATACAGCAACCGGGTACTATTACGGATAAAAATCTTCTTGATGTAAAATATTTTGCCGACGGAATAATCATAACAGGGGAATACGGCACTATCATAACTAAATCGGAAACAGGTGACTGGACATCCGTGGTCACACGAACTGATTCAGATATCAGATCCATAACAGGTTCATCATTTGACAATGCAACAGTTTGTGGCGGCGGCGGTTTTATAAGAAACAATAAGAACGGCAGCAGCAACTTCTTTAATTTTGAAATTAATCCGATGCTCGCAAATCTCACTGATATATTTTATTATGATAATACAAACGGTTTTGCAGTCAGCAGTCTCAACAACGCCATAATCAGAACGACCAACGGCGGAACAAGCTGGGATCTTCCTTCCGGAACATCAGTTGCAATGAACTGGATTCAGAAATCTCCGAGCGGAAGCGGGATAGGAAATAATCTATGCATGCATCCAAAAGACAGAAATTCTGCATTTGTGGTTTATGGAAATAAAGTTTATGTAAGCAGAGACAGATCAGAAACATGGACACAAATCGCAACTGTTGGAATTGGGTCAAGGGCACATTCATTCTATGTAAGTCCTCTAGATACTAATGTCTGGCTTGCAGCGATGGAAAGCTCTCCTGACTGTGTTGTGAGAACAACAAATTACGGCGCTACATGGACAAACATTATAGCAAAAGATTTCAGCACTTACGGACAACCTCTGGAAATGGATCAGAATAACCCTTCTGTATATTATTTTGCTCCTTCAAATACTGCAGGTGCAGGTTTTTATAAATCGACTGATAACGGTGCAACATTTAACTTAGTTGCACCTTATAATAATTCAGCAATTGGTCAGCCTTGCGATATAATTGTGAAATGGGATGATTCTAATGAAATATTGCTTGGTGACGACGGCGCTGATATCTGGAAATCAACAAACGGCGGAATGAACTGGACTTTAGCCAAACCAACTTCATCATCTGAAGTACCTTCAATGTGCAATACTGTGTTTGATAACTCGATCTGCTACGCTACAACCTGGAGCAGCTCACAGGTTTACAAATCTGTAAATTCCGGTGATTCCTGGAATATAACATCCAATAATTCCGGAAGCGGCTGGGGTTCTGATATGTGCCGTGAAGATCCGACTGTAGTATTAACCGGCAATTATGGTTCACAGTCATATTTCAGCACGAATGGCGGAGCGAATTTCTTTAACGTTAATTCCGGTCTTGGCGGTGCCGGTGCGGGTATAATGGTTCCTGAAAGAGGATATTTATTGAATATGCAGACAGGAAGTCTTTACAAAATGAATATTGTATATACTGTCCTTACATCTGTAAGTGAGAATACAGTTTCATTGAATGCTCCTGATAAATTTGAGTTATATCAGAACTATCCTAATCCATTCAATCCGACGACTAACATAAAGTTCTCTATACCCAATTCCGGAAACATTTCTCTGAAAGTTTATGACAGATTAGGTAAAGAAGTTGCCGATCTTGCTGACGGATTCAGAAGCGCCGGTACTTATGAGCTTAATTTTGATGCATCACGGCTTTCATCCGGAATTTATTTCTATAAGCTTGTTACAAATGATATTGTCAATACGAAGAAGATGACTTTAATAAAGTAATAGGTATTAAGTAATAGGTATTAAAAAATTAAAAGCCGGAGATAATTTTTTTCCGGCTTTTAATTTATATCAAAGTTAAATGTTCAATCTTTCGCTCATCATGAACATTGTTTCTTACATTTTAAAATCTGCATATTAAATAATTGATCACAAAAGACAATTCTGAATAATTCATATAATCTATATTTTTTATTAATTTAATATTGAATCTAACATTCAATAACAGTATTTTACAAAACTCAAAACAATTAAAACCAATAAAAACAGAAGAATATGACAAATTTCATACGATCTTCAGTATCGCTTTGTATACTTTTTTTATTTTTGTATACAAACCTCATAAATGCTCAGGGATTTAATAGTATCACTACCCCTGACGGAATTAACATTGTTGCAGCGGGTAATTCCGGAAAACTATACCGGTCGGCAAGCGGCGGTCTTACATACACCAGCGCAACAGTTTCCGGTGCACCGAATCTATATTCTGTAACATCTTTTGGAAATGATGTATGGCTTACAGGTCAGAACGGAAATGTTCATAAAACCTTAAACACTACATCTCCTATCAGTACATATAATGTGGGAAGTTCAGCAACTTTGAATTCAATTACTTTTTTAAATTCAAATACTGGATTTGTCTGCGGAGACGGAGGAGTTGTATTTAAATCCGTGAACGGCGGAGTAAACTGGACATCAAGCAATTCGGGAATAGCAGCAGTTAAATTGAATTCGATAAGTTTTAAAGATAACAATAACGGAACTATAGTTGCTAACAGCGGAACTATCTATATTACTTCAGACGGCGGAGCGAGCTGGATATCAGAGACATCCGGTACCGGCTACAATTTATTAAAAGTAAAATATTTTGGAAGCAATATTGTTTCAGTCGGAGAATACGGAACTATACTTATGAATACCGGAAGTGGTTGGACATCTGTAAATACCAGAACAAAGTCAGATGTAAGAGGAGTATCGGGAACCGGCATCAACGAAGTTCACGTTTGCGGTGGCGGCGGATTTATAAGAAACAATAAAAGCGGAAGCAGCAATTTCTTTAACTTTGAAATAAATCCGATGCTCGCAAATCTTTCCGACATATTCTTTTATGATGCAAACAATGGATGGGCAGTCAGCAGTCTGAACAATGTCATTATATATACAACAAACGGAGGAACAAGCTGGAGCATGCCCACGGGTTCTACAGCAGCATATAACTGGATATCAAAGACTCCAAGCGGAAGCGGAATTGGAAATAACTTATGCAGACATCCTTTAAACAGGGATGCTATGTTTGTAGTATACGGAAACAAAGTTTACAGAAGCAATGACAAGGGGGACAACTGGACACAGATAGCAACCATTGGTATTGGATCGAGAGCTCATTCATTTTATGTCAGTCCATTAGATACAAATGTATGGGTGGCAGCGATGGAAAATTCAACAGATTGTGTCGTAAGAACAACAAATTACGGATTTAACTGGACAAACGTAATTGCCTATGACTTCAGTACATACGGTCAGCCTTTAGAAATGGATCAGAATGATCCGTCAGTATTCTATTTTGCACCTTCAAATTCTGCTGGTATTGGTTTATTTAAATCAACAAACAGCGGAGCTTCATTCAGTCTGGTTGCACCATATAATCAGTCCGGTATCGGTCAGCCATGCGATATAATTATAAAATGGGGTAACTCGAATGAGATAATACTCGGTGATGACGGAGCTGATATCTGGAAGTCAGTTAATGGCGGAGTCAACTGGACTCAGGTAAAAGCAAATTCCTCTTCTGAGGTTCCTTCCATGTGTAATTCAGTTTTTGATCCCGCTATTTGTTATGCTACTACATGGGGAAGCACACAAGTATTCAAAACCGTAAATTCCGGTGATACCTGGAATTTAGTATCCAATAATTCCGGAAGCGGCTGGGGTTCGGACCTGTGTCATGAAGACCCTAATGTTGTTCTGACAGGTAACTATGGATCACAGGCATATCTTACAACAAACGGAGGGGCAAATTTCTTTAACGTTGATGCCGGACTCTCAGGAGCCGGTGCCGGTATTATGGTAACTGAAAGAGGAACAATGTTGAACATGCAGACGGGAAATTTATTTAAATTAAACATAGTATATACTGATACACCTGTTCTGATTAATATAGATGTTCAGTCATTATCGATCGGAGCTTCAGGAGTTAATTATTATTTAACACCAACCATAATACCAACGGGAACCGTAAAAAATAATAACGGAGCAGGTACGGCTTCATTTACTGTTATAAGGAGAATTTCACCGGGAGGTTATTTCAGTTCAAAATATATAAGTAATCTGGCAGCAAGTTCAACAGCTAATGTTAACTTTGATCCCTGGACATTTACTGCAGGTACAACATATACAGTAAAAGATTCTGTTTATATTTTTAATGATACTGATCCTGTAAACGATGTAATATCAGGTACAATTACTCCGTATTTAGGAGATCAGATCGCCAGAATAAATCAGGGATTTACCGGAGCATTTCCTCCTGCAGGCTGGTCATTTATTTCTACGGGAACAAATTATTGGGAATATAATACAGCAAGCAGCTATGGAATTGGGATAGGTTCTGCTAAATATGATTTCTGGTCTTCTCCGGCAACAACAAATCAGTCTTTACTTACACCTAACTTTACTCCGAGTATATCGGGTGATTCAATAGAATATGATTATGCTTACGCACCATATTCAGGTACTACCGATTCACTTATTATTGAATCTTCAACTGACGGAGGCAGTTCATTTTCAACAATTGTTAGACTTTATGGAAATACAGGAGCATCAGGTATTTATGCTTTAAATACAGTTACATCCGGTGGCAATTTTGTTCCGACTGCAGGTCAGTGGCTTAAGAGAAGATGGAGCCTGCCCGCAGGCACAAATAAAATTAAATTCAGAGCTGTCAGCGGTTTCGGAGATAATCTTTATCTTGACAGCATAAAAATATTGAGCGGAAATCTTTTTACGCAATATAACATAACTTTGACACCTGAAGGTTTATATAACGGTACTACAATGAACTTGCGAGATACAGTAAAAGCATATCTGAGAAACAGTGTCAGTCCATTTAATGCCGTTGATTCTTCTGTATCTGTTTTAGATTCCGTATCATTGACTGCTCCATTTGTTTTCAAAAATGCACCTAGCGGAACATACTATATTCAGCTTCTTCACAGAAATGCAATTGAAGAATGGAGTAAATCCGGCGGAGAACCGCTGACTAAAGGTATTACTGCATATTATGATTTTACATCAGCTCAGAGTCAGGCTTACGGAAATAATATGATCCTTGAAGGCTCAAAGTATTGTTTCTTCAGTGGAGATGTAATTAAGGACGGAGTAATTGACCTTGTAGATGTAATCGCTATTTATAATGATGCTTCAGCATTTACTACGGGCTATGTTGTAACCGATCTTAACGGTGATAATATTTCAGATCTTTCTGATTTAATTATGGCATATAATAATTCTTCAAATTTTGTTTCAAAGATCACACCAATGTCTTCTCCGGATGATGTGAATAATGTTAAGTATAATCTTAAACAAAAAATGAAAGAGTATATGGATAAGTATAAGAACAGCAATGAAACAGAGAACAGCTTCAGTAAAAGCAAATAAAAAATAAAATTAAAAAATCATCTTTCATTAACAATTACAAATTAAAAATGTTCAATCGCTTTGTTTCAGTTCTTTCATTTTCCGTTCTAACACTTTTTTTAGTTACTGGATCTTTACTTGCTCAGGGTTTTAACAGTGTCACAACCCCTGACGGAATCAACATAGTCGCTGTTGGTAATTCCGGTAAAATGTACCGCTCGGCTAACGGCGGAGTAACTTATGTCAGCTCAACGGTAGCAGGCGCTCCAAATCTCTACTCTGTAACTTCTTTCGGTAATGATGTCTGGATGACAGGAGATAACGGAAATGTTTTAAAAACATTAAAAACCTCATCCTCAATTACAGTTTATAATACAGGAGACGGAGGGGTTTTCAATTCCGTATTCTTTGTAAATGCAAATACCGGCTTTGTCTGCGGACCATCAGGCAGAGTGTATAAATCTGTTAACGGAGGAGTTAACTGGACATTAAGCAACACAGGTATTACTTCAGGAAACGGGACATTGAATGCAGTCTCATTTAAAGATGAAAATAACGGAACAATAGTTGCTAACAGCGGTAATGTATTCATCACAAGTGACGGCGGAAACAACTGGTCGCTGGAATCCTCACCGAATACTAATAATCTGTTAAAGATCAGATACTTTGGAAATGACAGAGCAGCTGTTGGTGAGTTTGGTACAATTATTACTGAAACAGGGAGCGGATGGACGAATATTCTGACAAGAACAAGAAGCGATATTAAAGGAGTATCGGGATCAGCTATTAGTGATGTGCACGTTTGCGGAGGCGGCGGATTTATAAGAAACAATAAGAGCGGAAGCAGCAACTTCTTTAATTTTGAGAATAATCCCATGATGGCCAATCTGGTAGATATATTTTTTTATGATGCTAATAAAGGCTGGGCAGTAAGCAGTCTGAACGGAGTGATCATTTACACAACTAACGGAGGAACAAACTGGAGTATGCCAACCGGAGCAACTGTTTCCATAAACTGGGTATCGAAACCGGGTGCAAGCGGAAATTTCTTAGGCAACAATCTTTGTCCGCACCCGGTAAACAGGAACACATTTTTTACAGCTTTCGGCGGACAGGTATATGTCAGCAGAAACAGGGGAGATAACTGGTCAGCAGTAGGAGTCACTACACCTTCAGGAACTAATCCACACTCATTCTTTGTGAGTCCGTTAGATACTAATATTTGGCTGATCGCCACTGAATCATCACCTGATAAAGTTTACAGGACAACTAATTACGGAGCAAGCTGGACGCAGGTCATTTCACAGAATTTCAGCAATTACGGGCAGCCTCTGGAAATAGATCAGAATAATCCGAGCGTATTTTATTTTGCACCAGACGGCGGGGGATTCTGGAAATCAACAAACAGCGGAGCATCATTTACAGAAATAAGCGGAAATTTTCCATTCAGAAGTCCCTGCGAAATATTGGTGACATGGGACAGTTCAGAAGTAATAATTTTAGGTGATGGAGTAACCAGCAGCAGCGCTCCTGCAAAAATGTTCAAGTCAACAAACGGCGGAGTTAACTGGACTGCAAGGGATTCCGCTTCTTCAAGCGAAACACCTTCAATGTGTAATACAGTATTTGATAAAAGTATAATATGGTGTACTGAATGGGGCGGAAGCAATATTTACAAGTCAACAGATATGGGAAGCGATTATACAGTATTCCGATCAACCGGATTTTCCGGATGGGGATCTGATGTCTGCAGGGAAGACCCGACAATGGTCATAACAGGAAGCTGGGGCGCTGCAGCTACTTACACAACTAACGGAGGATCGAACTGGGCAAATATAAATACGGGATTAAGCGGACACGGCGGCGGAATACTTATAGCTGAAAGAGGACTTGTACTGGCACAGCAGGGAAGCAATTTATATAAATTGAATATAGTCTACACTGATGTCCCTGTAGTTGCTAATCCAGATGTTCAGCCGGTCTCTTTAGGCGGAACAGGAAGCCAGTATTATCTGACTACAACCATAAATCCGTCCGGAACGGTAAAAAATAACAACGGTGTCGCAAGCGCAACATTTACAGTGACAAGAACAATTTCTCCGGGAGGATATTCCAGTACAAAAACCGTAACAGATCTTGCCTCAAATACAAATACTGATGTTACTTATGATCCCTGGACATTTACTCCGGGCTCTGTATATACTGTAAAAGATTCTGTCTACATGAGTGATGATATAAACAACGCTAACAACGTTCTGACCGGAACGCTTACACCATATCTTGGACAAGGAGTATTTAATATAGATCAGCCGTTTTCGGGAACCTATCCGCCTGCAAACTGGACACTGTCCGGAACAGCCGGAACTATGTACTGGGTAGGCAGTGCAGTTGGCGGTTATGCAAACGGAAAAGGATCAGCAAAATATGATTTCTGGAATGCACCGAACGGTACAAATCAATCAATGTTTACAGATGCATTTACACCGACAACAGTTGGAGATTCACTTAAGTTTGATTATTCATACGCCTCTGTAACAAGCGCTGCAATAGATTCACTTGTAATAGAAACATCTACAAACGGAGGAACTACTTATTCTGTTTTAGTCAGACTCAGAGGAAGAAATACGGATACGATCGGAGTGGGAAACACTATAAAAACAACAGCATCTACAGGATCTGAATTTACTCCGTTATCTTCATCACAATGGAGAACAAAAAGGTATATTTTACCTGCAGGGACCAATAAAATTAAATTCAGAGCACGCAGCGGTTTCGGAAACGGCTTATACGTTGATAATATTAATGTTACATCATACTCAGTATTCACTCAATATAATATCAAACTGGCTCCTGAAGGAATGTATAACGGATCAACATTAAACATGAGAGATACTGTAAAAGCATTTTTAAGAAGCACTTCCAGTCCTTTTAATTTTATAGATTCAGCTACTGCGGTTATTGATACGGTTACATTAAACACACCTTTTATATTTAAGAACGCAGCATCAGGTACATACTATATTCAGATCATTCACAGAAATGCTCTTGAGACATGGAGTAAAGCAGGAGGAGAGGCAATTACAAAAGGTATTACGGCAAATTTTGATTTTACTTCTGCAAAGACACAGTCATATGGAGATAATTCAATATTAGTCGGTTCTAAATGGTGTCTTTTCAGCGGAGATGTTATCAAAGACGGTCTTATTGAATTGTCAGACATATTGTATATATATAATGACGTAACATTATTTTCATCAGGATATTCTGTAAGCGATCTTACAGGTGACGAAACTGTAGACCTTTCGGATTTATTATTAGTTTACAATAATTCTTCAAATTTTGTCGCAAAAAATACTCCGGAATCTGCTTTAAAAAATACAAAATCGCAGACTATTAATTATGGCATAATCAATGACAGGCAGGTGAGAAAAAATACATCAGAAATTAAAAATACTAAGAATAGATACAAATAATCATAAGATTTCAAATCTATTGAAAGACAGTTCAGCAATGAACTGTCTTTTTTTATATTGCACTGTTTATATAGTTTTTTTATATATATTTTTTTATAATATAATTGAAAATCAGTTTTTAATTGTTATACGATAAACTCAAAGCATGTACATAACTTCAAATCAATATTCGCTAAAAATAATATCAATAGTCTTTCTGTTTTTTTTTCTTTTCAGCGGATATTCCTTATCACAGACCAATGACGAAAATATTTTAAAAGGAATAGATTACATTTATCACATAAAATTTGATTCCGCAGATTATGTATTTAAGGAAATAATAAGAACAGATCCGGATAATCCTGCGGGCTATTTTTTTCTGGCTATGATAGACTGGTGGAAGATCAATCTTAATAAGGAAAATGATTCTCTTGATGAGACATTTTTTACAAAAACGGAAAGAGTTATAGAAATTGCAGATGATAAACTGGATAAAAATGAATTTGATGATGTTGCAATGTTTTATAAAGGCGGAGCTTTGGGCTACAGGGGACTTGTCAGAAGTCTTCGAGAAAGCTGGCTGAAAGCTGCAGAAGACGGGAAAGAGGCATTGAATCTACTTCAAAAAGCATATGACATAAACGGAAATAATAAGGATGTGATCTTTGGTATCGGAATGTATAATTATTTTGCCGAATATGTTCCTGATGCATATCCTGTGGTTAAGCCTCTTATGCTGATATTCCCAAAAGGAGATAAGATCAAAGGATTAAACCAGATAAAGGAAAGTTCAAGTGATTCTAAATATACAAAAACAGAAGCAAAATATGTATTAGCATATCTGAATCTTGTGTATGAAAAAAATTATTCTGAAGCTGAAGTTTATTCTTCTTTGCTGAACAAAGAATTTCCTGAAAATCCTATTTTTGAAAAATATCTTTATAATAGTTATAACGGACAGGGGAAATGGGACCAGGCAGCAGAGGGATGGAAAAAGATTCTGGAAAAAATAGACAGCAATTATGCCGGTTACAATAATCTGAATCTCAAAAGAGAAGCAAACTATTATACCGCTGTAAGTTTATCAAAGCTTAATAAATTAAGTGAAGCTGAAGTTTATATAAAAAATGCAGAAGAGATTACAAAAATTCTGGATAAGGAAGATGAAACTGCCTACTCAGCATTTATATACCTGCTTTCCGGAATGTATAATGATTCTAAAGGAAACAAAGCAACAGCCCAACTTTATTATGACAAAGTGCTTTCAATGAAGAATTTTCAGAACTCACATGCAGAAGCCGAGAGATTCAAAAAAGAAGGATTTAAGCAGTAAAAATTTTTTTACCATTCCACATGATCAGGAAACATCATTTTTGTTAACTTAAAGAATAATTTTGAAGAGCAACTTTTATCATCTTCATCAAGGCGGTTAACATTAATGATAATTACGGCATCTTTTTCGGGTAGATAAAACATTTCAGAGCTGAAGCCCATTATGGTACCGTTATGTCCCCAGAATTTGCCTAACTTTATTATGCCTTCACCATACCCGACAAATTCCGGCAAACCTTTTAATCTGTTAGTATATAAGCGTTCTTTCTGAATTACCGGTGTAAGCAATTCTCCGTTGTAAAGAGCCTTAGCATAAGTTCTGAGATCCGCCATATTTGAAATGATCGCTCCTGAACCTCCCGGCAATTCCGGATTTAAAACAGTCTTATCTTCAAATACTTTTGTTTTATAATTCCAGCCGTAACCGTGAAGCGTTCCCGGAAGGTCTGAATCATATGGATAAAATGTATTGCTCATTCCAAGCGGTTGAAAAATTATTTCATTAAGATAATCGTTTGTCTTATACCCCGTAACTCTCTGAAGGATCTGTTCCAGTAAAATATAATTAACATTACAGTATTCAGTATTTGCATCAGGGATTGTAAATAGTTGTTCTTTTTTTGCAGACCGGCTGATCATGCTGTCAGCATTAATACATATAAGCGGATCATTATAATAAAGCTGAAGTAATTCTTTATCCGCTGAATCATAAATTCCGCTTCTCATCTGAAGAAGATATTCTATAGTGATTGCATCTGCATCAGGAAAATCAGGATACCATTTTGAAAGCTTATCAACCTTACTGATTCTGCCTTCGGAAACCAGTTTTAAAATAGCAGTGGCTATAAATGTCTTGGTGATACTTGCTATCCTGAACTGAGAATGAATATCGCGGTGCAGCTTAGTATTAAGATCAGACGAACCAAGAGCAATTGTGTATTCACCTTCTCCGGGGATCCAAATACCGACAACTAAACCCGGGAGATTCTCCTCGGCTCTGATCTTTGCGATTAGGCTGTCCAGCTTTTTAACAGTAGAAGCCGGGAATTTTACTTCCTGATTTATACCGTTCTGACTGAACCCGGTATTTGTCAGAATAAATAGAATTATAAAGGAAAAGAAAAATTTAATGTTCATTCGTGCAAATTTATTAAACTGAGACAACTTAAATAAAAGATTCATTAGTTTACATATAGAATGAAATATCGATCATCTCTGATTTGCTGAATTCAAATAAATGATCAATTGGCATACTATCGGATATGATCCGTACTTTTGCCACTGTTGCCGAATACATTTTCCTGAAAAGTCTGATTTAAGATGTGAATGGTTTTGTGCATTGATATAAACTCACAATGTTCGTATTTTTACGAAAAGAAATAATTTGATGAAAAAGCAGAAAGAAAAATACACTGAGAAACAGGTGCTGGTGTCTAAATTTGGAAATGCATTGAGCCATCCCGTAAGAGTTGCAATATTGCAGCTGCTCCTGAAACAGGATCATTGTTATCATGGAGATATGGCTGAAGAATTGCCCATAGCTAACAGCACACTTTCACAGCATCTAAATGCACTTAAAGAATCCGGACTGATCAAGGGGGAGATAAATCCGCCTAAAACAAAATATTGCATTAACAGGGATAACTGGAATCTGGCAAAGGGTCTGCTGATCGGATTTTTTGAATGACAATTATCAGACAGGTAGAAGATCGCCATTATACGAATATAAATATTAATCAAATTCAAATATTACAGACATGAAAAGCATAAAAGTTTTAGGACCGGGTTGTTTAAAATGCAAAACAACATACAGCAATGTACTGGATGCTCTTAAGGAAACGGGCATTGAGGCAAATGTTGAGAAGATAGAAGACATTGGAGAAATGATGAAGTATAACATTCTGTCAACGCCGGCATTAATGATTGATGAAGTAATAAAAATCAGAGGAAGGATTGCTCATACAAGTGAAATTAAGACATTATTAGTTCAGTAATTATAATAATTTATAAACGATTGACATATTTTCTTTGTCTAACAATAAAATAGATATATCACAGAAAACCTGTTACATTAGCAGGTATATTAATACTATATAAACAAACAGAAAGGAATTAAAAATGAAGACAGTAAGATTTTATTTAACCGCTGCATTAATTCTTTTTTTTGCAGGTAATTTATTTTCACAGAACGGCTGGGGACCCGGGAGCAGCTACAACCGCATGTATGATACAAAAACGGTTGAAACTATTAGTGGAACAGTTTTAAGTATTGATCAAATATCGCCCGACAAAAATATGTCTGCCGGAATTCACTTACTTTTAAATACTGCCGGGGGAAACATTTCAGTTCATCTGGGACCAGCCTGGTATATTGAAAATCAGGATATTAAGATCACCAAAGATGACAATATTTCGGTAACGGGTTCAAAGGTGACTTATAACAACGATCAGGTAATTATTGCAAAAGAAGTAACTAAAGGAGATCAGGTTCTTAAACTCAGAGATGAAAATGGTTATCCGCTATGGTCAGGCTGGCGTAATAAATAACCTGTCTTTGAAATCTCAAACTGATGATATCATTTTGAGCATAATTCTGAAATATTATCAGTTTGAGACAGATTCTGATTAACAGGGAATATAAAATTAAAAGTCTGTTCCCTGAAATATAATATGTAAAGATATTAATTCCGAAAAGTTAATAGTTTGTTTGATGAAAAAGATTCTATTGTTGATAGTAGTAGTTGTATTTAGTCTGTCATTTATAAGTGAGAACTCTGCACAAACAGACAAATTCAGATATTCTGTAAGTTTAAATCCTCTTACCATTCCGGGTCTTCCGGGTCTTCACTCATTTGTCTCGGCTCAGTATAAAGGAAAATGGCTGATCATTGGCGGCAGAAGGGACGGTTCTCATGCAAGACAACCGTTCAGATCATTTCCCGGAGATGAAAATAATACTGATATTTATGTGATAGATGTATCAGATAAAATGTATAAGAGTTCATCCATTAATGTTCTTCCTGTAAGTTTAAAAGAGCAGCTTCAGTCAGGTAATATGAATTATTATCAGGATGGCAGTATACTATATATAACAGGCGGCTATGCTTACAGCGAATCGGAAGAAGATCACATCACATTCCCGTATTTAACTTCCGTATCCGTTCCCGATTTGATAGAAGCCGTCTTGAACGGGACTCCGATTAACTCACATTTCAGGCAGATTAAAGACACAGTTTTTGCCGTAACGGGAGGACAAATGGGAAAGATAGATAAATACTTTTATATTATCGGAGGACAGCGATTTGACGGCAGATATAATCCAATGGGACATCCGACATACAAACAAACTTATGTTGACGGTTACATAAAATTCAAAATCTTCAATTCAGGAAGCGGGTTAAGTTATTCAAACCCGGAATTCATTACTGATCAGGTTAATCTTCACAGAAGAGATTATAACCTTCTTCCGCAGATATTTCCGGACGGGAGCAGCGGTTATACTGTCTCATCCGGTGTATTCCGTAGGAATGTTAATTTACCTTTTCTTTATCCTGTGAATATTTCAGAATCGGGATTCGAACCTGTAATATCATTCAATCAATATTTATGTAATTACCATGCTGCTAAGATGTTCATGTATGACAAAAAGAATAACCAAATGCATACGATATTCTTCGGGGGAATAAGTCAGTATTATTTAAAAGACAATGAATTGATTAATGACAAAAGCGTTCCATACGTAAGAACTATCAGCAGATTATCCAGATATTCGGACGGCTCACTCCATGAGTTTGCTTTACCGGTTGAAATGCCGTCCTACACAGGTTCTAACGGAGAATTCATGCCCGTTAATGATATTTCTTTATTTCCAAACGGAATAATTGATCTTAATAAGTTAAAAGGCGATTCAATACTGATAGGTCATATATACGGCGGCATAATCAGTACTGAGATAAATCCTTTCACGAAAAATAACAATGAATCCACTTCAGCAGAAAATATGATCTATGAAGTTCGGCTTATAAAAAATAAAACTCAAAACAAAGAAATTGACGGAAGCAATCCGTTTACTGTTAATGTTTTTAAACATGCAACTTCTGAAATGATGATCGCTGAGCTGAATATTCCATATGACGGATCTGCTGAACTTTCAATTTCAAACAATAATGGTATTATCATATTTGAAAAGTCTTTTAAAAAACTTTTAAAAGGAACTCAAACTGTTGAACTTACTAACAACCAAATATTGACAGAAAGTAAATACAACTTTAATTTTACTTTTGACAATAGATTTGAATTTATAAAAGAGATACAGTTAAATAATTAATTCATGTTTGACTGGCTGCAAAATACATCCGACTGGCTTGTATATTCTGTGATTGGATTACCTGAACAATCTCATGCCGCAATTGCTTTAAATTTCTTTATCTATGATACCGTAAAAATTCTGATATTGCTGTTTGTGATCACAATAATCATGGGTACAGTCAATTCTTATTTTCCGGTTGAGAAGATCAGAGATCTGCTTTCACGGAAAAAGCTTTACGGGCTTGAATACCTTTCGGCATCTCTATTCGGAGCTGTAACTCCCTTCTGCAGCTGCTCATCCGTACCTCTGTTTATTGGTTTTGTAAAAGGAGGAATCCCTCTTGGAGTAACTTTTGCTTTCCTTATTACTTCACCTTTAGTAAATGAAGTTGCAGTTGCTGTTTTTCTCGGCATGTTTGGATTGAAGATAACTCTTATATATGCTGTAAGCGGAATTATGCTTGGAGTTGTCAGCGGCATGATCCTTGGAAGGATGAAATTGGAACATCTTCTGACAGACTGGGTTCGCAAAATATGGGAAGAATCGGAAACAGAGCGAGAACAATTTGAGGAAGAAAAACTCTCATTTATTCAAAGATTTCCTTTAGTAATTAAAGATGCCGCCGGGATAGTAAAAAGTATATTTGTTTATGTGATCATTGGAATTTCCATTGGTGCCGGAATGCACGGATTTGTGCCGGAAGGATTCTTTGAACAATATATCGGAAAAGAAACATGGTATGCTGTTCCTCTTGCTGTCTTTCTCGGTGTGCCGATGTATGCTAATGCTGCAGGCATAGTTCCGGTGATACAGGTATTTGTTTCAAAGGGAATTCCTGCAGGTACTTCACTTGCATTTATGATGGCTGTAGTAGGATTATCCATACCGGAAGCGACTTTACTTAAAAAAGTAATGACCGGAAAACTTATAGTAATATTTTTCGGAGTTGTAACTGTCTGTATAATTATTTCAGGGTATTTATTTAATTTAATTTTGTAAACTAAAAACATTCAGAATATGAAAATCTTTTTAACATTATTTTTTACTGTCCCTCTTTTCTTATATACAGTCTGTGACAATAAGAATCCGCAGGCAGGGAAAGTAGTTTCATTAAAATTAAATTCACAGGTTGAAGTTATCCAGTTTCATTCTGAACACAGATGTGCAACATGTTTAAAAATAGAAATGCTGACGAAGGAGACATTGGAGAAATACTTTCCCGAAATTACTTTCAGGTTAATAAATGTGGATGACAGTGCAAATAAAGAAATAGCAGAGCAATTTGAAGCATTCGGCACTTCACTGTTTCTGTATAATACAAATACCGGACAGAAAAAAAGTCTTACGGATTTTGCGTTTATGAATGCACATAATGAGGAGAAATATGTAACGGAACTGAGAAAAATCATGGAAGAATTTTTGAACAGCTGAATATGGAATGGCTAAGTGAAATTGCCCAAAACAAACAAGCGCCGGCTCTGGCTGCGTTTGTGCTCGGTCTAATGACAGCAATCAGTCCTTGTCCACTGGCAACAAATATCTCTGCGACAGCTTATATTGCAAAAAGCTTTACAAGCACAAAGAGAGTATTACTTAGCGGCTTTTTGTACACTTCAGGAAGAATGTTTTCATACACGATACTCGGAATCATAATATATTTAGGAGCCGGTAAATTTCAGATCGCAAAGTTTTTTCAGGGTAATGGTGAAAATATCATAGGTCCTGTACTTATCATTATTGGAATGATGATGCTTGGAATTTTAAAATTACATTTTCTTTCAAAATGGAATTTGACTGAAAGAATATCCGGTAAGTTCAAAGACAGGGGATTGCTGGGTTCATTTTTATTGGGAATGATATTTGCATTTGCTTTCTGTCCATACAGCGGAGCATTATTTTTTGTAATGCTCATACCAATGGCGATAACTTCATATGAAGGATTAATCCTGATACCTGTATTTTCAGCCGGAACGGGATTACCGGTAATATTTTTTGCTTTTGTTATTGCATTCAGCATTGAAAGATTAGGTATTTATTTTAAGGCAGTTCAGAAAACTGAAAAGATAATGCGTATCGCAGCGGGCGTTACTTTTATCATTACCGGACTTTATTATATGAGCATTTCGCTGAAAATAATTTAATGCTTATTATTCCTATCACGAATAATTTTACAATACAATATTAAAAATCATTAGCAAGGACCTGTTTACTAAAAGAACATGTGATGAAAAGAGCTTGATTTAATTTAATAAAGAAAATCAATCCTGCACTAAAGCGGACTGATTGTATATTTTTATAATTTAAATTTTCTGTATTCCAATCTTGTTAAAATCTATGCTAAATCATTCCGTTTTAAATTATTCGCGGACTTATTTTCTCGGATAAATTACATTTCATTTATATTTCCATATAGTTAATTTTATACATGCTAAAGAAAAGTTTAATATTTACCGGGGTAATCATTTTTCTTATTTTTCTTATGAATAATGTTATTATGCCGTGGTATGTGAAACATTCAGATACTGTAAAAGTCCCGAAGATTACGGGACTGAATTTTATTGAAGCGAAAAAATTAGTTGAAGAAGTTGGTCTGGAAATTAAACAGGGTGAGTTAAAATATGACGAAAATATTCCTATCGGACAGATACTTGATCAGAATCCACCGGCTGATGAAACCGTGAAATATGGCAGAAGGATTTATGTAACAATATGCGGAGGTGAGCAGCTGTCTGAAGTTCCTAATTTAAAAGGCAGGTCATTGCGCGATGCAAAATTTACTCTTGAGCAGAGAGGCTTGAAACTCGGGGAGACAGTCAAAAAGAATACTACTGAATTTCCCGCTGATTATGTGCTTTCTCAGATCATACAGCCGGGCAGCAAAGTTAAAAGAAATACTGCGATGGACCTTATACTTAGTGACGGACCGGTTGTTGGAGATCTGAAAGTTCCGAATCTTACGGGAAAGAATCTGGAGGAGGCAAAGAAATTAATAACGGACAGCAAATTAAAGCTTGGTAAAATTACATATCAGACAAATAATGAACTTCCGCCCGGACAGATAATTGACCAGTATCCGAAAGTGGATAAGTCTGCAAATGAAAATACTGCTGTAGATCTGTTTGTTGCAAGAAAGAAAGTCATAATACAGAAAGAAAGTGATGAAGAAACCGGAGATATAAACACAACTCCGGATAATACAACGGGAAAAACAGATGATACAAATAAAAAACCTGACTCACAGCAGAACAATAAGACTAAAGATGATGCTAAATCTGCTCCGACAGATAAAACATCTGAAAAGAAAACTGAAAAGCCGCCTGTAATAAAAAATGACGATAACGGCACAAATAAAAATGACAAGGAAAAAGACAATCAACCGTCTGATAATAAATAGATCTTATCTGAAGAAAATACATTTCAAAATATGAAGAAGATCTGTCCATCATTGCTTTCTGCAAATTTCGCCAACCTGAAAGTTCAAATTGCTGAACTGGAAAAAGCCGGAGCAGACATACTTCACTGCGATATTATGGACGGAAGTTTCGTTCCAAATATCAGTTTCGGTGCTAAGATAGTTTCTGACATAAATAAAATAACAGACCTTCCTCTTGATGTTCATCTGATGATAAATAATCCTGAAAAATATATTACGGAATTTCACAAAGCAGGAGCGGATTATATTTCAGTTCATTACGAGAATAATCTGCATCTTAACAGGATAATTAATCAGATAAGGGATCTCGGTATTAAAGCAGGAGTGGTTCTCAATCCGTCAACTCCCGTATTTATGATTGATGATATTATAGAATATACAGATTATGTACTTATAATGAGTGTAAATCCGGGTTTCGGAGGTCAGAAGTTTATTCCGAATTCTTTGAAGAAAATCCGACAATTAAAGGAGAAAATAATCAGTAACAATTATAAATGTGAAATTGAAATCGACGGGGGAGTCGGAGTTGACAATATAAAAGAATTATCTGAAGCAGGTGCCGATATGTTTGTCTGCGGTTCATCAATTTTTAATTCCGGTAATATGTTCGAGATAATAAAAAAAATGAAAACAATTTTAACATAAGTAATTATTTTATGATTAATGTTTTTTTTAATAGTGAGGTATTAGCTGCTGAAAAAAAGATCTGTTCATCTCTTAAGATCCCTGCTATTATTCTGATGGAAAATGCGGGATTCAATTCTGCTGGAATCATAATTAATCATTTTAAGAATCACATAAAAACTGAAGTCATAATTGTTACCGGAAAAGGTAATAATGCCGGAGACGGTTTTGTTATTGCCAGACATTTAACCAATAAGAATATAAAAGTAAAAGTTCTTACTCTCTTCAGGGAAAAAGAATTGAAAGATGATGCATTAGTAAATTATACTGTTCTGAAAAATCAAAAAGATGATAATTTAAAGATCGTTTACTGCGGTGATGCAAAAGAGCTCAGGAAAGAAATTTATGAAGATAACAAAATTATCATTGATGCAATTTTCGGGATCGGATTTCAAGGGCAGCCGGATAACAGAATCAGGGAAATATTTGAACAAATAAATAAGCTTAAGGACAGGATCATCATATCAGTTGACACACCGTCTGGATTGTACAGGTATGATCAGAATACTCCTTCTGTTAGAGCAAATTATACAATCACAATGGGAGTGAAAAAATTTCATTCTTTATTTTATAATGGAAGAGAACAAACAGGAAAATATGAAGTTACTGAAACAGGAATCTCCGATACTGAATTTACAGTATATAATGGCAGGAAGATCTTTGAGATTGAAGAGAATGATGTCAGGATGATGATACCGGTCAGAAATATTAATTCAAACAAATATACAAGCGGCAAGGTTTTTATTTTATCCGGTTCTGCAGGTTTGACGGGGGCTGCGTATCTATGTTCAATGGCAGCATTAAGGACAGGCTGCGGTGCAGTGATCACCGGAGTTCCGGAATCTCTGAATGCAATTATGGAAACAAAAATGACTGAAGTAATGACGCTGCCATTAAATGAAACAAAAGATCAATCGCTTTCCCTGAACTGTTACGATCAGATGAAAAAAAGAATTGAATGGGCTGATACTGTGCTGATAGGTCCGGGGCTTTCAAAAAATGAAGAGACCATGGAGCTGGTCCGTAAGATTGTGAAAGACAATAATTTTAATTTTGTAATTGATGCAGATGCTGTTTCTGCATTCCGGGGCAAACTGAATTTATTAAAAAACAAGAAGATCATACTGACACCGCATTTGGGAGAGTTTGCCAATCTTACAGGAATAAGCACAGATGAATTAAAGAATAATTTTTTCGAATATGCATTAAAATTTGCAAAAGAATTTAAGCTTATACTTGTGTTGAAAAATTCACCAACTATAATTACAGACGGTGATGGATTTTACATCAATTCAACCGGAAGGGAAAACCTCGCAACTGCCGGAACGGGAGATGTATTGTCAGGGATCATTTCAGGTCTTTATTCCATGAGCAGAAATATTCTTTCAAGCGCAATAGCCGGAGTTTATATACACGGCAGATGCGGTGATAAGTTATACGGTAAACACGGATCAAGTTCAACAATTGCAGGAGATCTGATAAATATCATTCCTGAAGTAAAACAGGAATTGCGCAGCATTGAAAATTAAGCCCGGGATATATCATGCAGGATTGTTTTTATATTGTCTGTTGATATTTATACTTTCATCTCTTCCGGGAGAAGATTTTCCAAAGGTTGATTTTGAATTCAGCGATAAAATTGTTCATCTGATTATCTATGCGGTTCTTTATGTTTTATTTTTTTATTCCTTAAAAAATCAGTCTAAATATGTTAAATTGCAAAAGTTTGCACCGGAATATTCCGTATTATTCACATCTCTTTATGGTGTGACTGATGAACTGCATCAGTATTTTGTGACTAACAGGAGCTGCGAGTTTAATGACTGGATGGCGGATACTGCCGGAGCAATAATTATGTTTTTTATAATGAGGAAAATTAGTCTTAACAGAAAGAGTTTAATAACTGCAATAATATTTCTTTTATTAACAGGTTGTTCGGGAATGGATAACTCTGTTCAGAAAAGCAAGCCTAAGATTACTTTAGAGTTAACCGAAGCGTGGCTTGATTTTATGCCGGTTGTAGGAGATCCGGACAAGAACAGGTTTGGATTTGTTGTAAGGCTGAAATTTTCCGGAAGAGCTTTGGATACAAATTATACGATTTCTGATTTTCAGATCAACCTGAATACTGAAAAGCTGAATAGAAAAAAATTCAACATCGGAATAGAAAATTTTACTGACACAAGCTATATTATGAACATTTATCAGTCTTATGAAGAAAGATATCTTGATAAAAACAAAGATTATCCGGAGGAAGGGGAATTTTCCTTTAAAATAAATAAAGAAGGCTCAATAATAAAAACCATTGTCACTCCAAAAATTAAAATCCTGAAAACACAATAAATTAATGATCCAGACAAAAGAACTTTACGATGTAATACCATTGCTGATAATTGCATTTTCAGCTACGTTCACTCTGCTTATAGAAGCTTTCTTTAAGAGAAGTGAAAAGGTCATATTCGGATTCAGCCTGGTATCAGTAGCAGCTGCTATCGGAACTTCCTTTATGTATTTCAATAAAGAGATAATTCTTTTCAATCAGTTTCTTAAGATCTCTAATTCCTCGCTGACATTTTGCGTGATTATTCTTACAAGCGTTCTTATTACAGTAATAGCTTCAAAGAATTACATTGAAAAGGAAAAGATAAATTTCGGTGAATATTACTCACTCCTTTTGTTTTCACTTCTGGGAATGATGCTGATGGTCTTTGCAAATGACATACTGATTATATTCATCGGTCTGGAATTAATGTCAATTTGTTTCTATGTCCTTGCAGGCTTTCTGAGATTAAGACAGAAATCAAATGAAAGCGCTCTTAAGTATTTCCTTCTTGGAGCATTCATGACAGGATTTATACTTTACGGTATCGCGCTTATTTACGGGATTTCGGGAACAACAAATCTGACACTGATGTACACAAACACAAAGATCTTCACAAGTTATGTTTTCATTATTGGCATGAGTTTGTTTATTGTGGGCTTCATGTTTAAAATAGGTGTTTTTCCTTTCCAAATGTGGATACCCGACGTTTATGACGGTGCTCCGACGGTAGTATCGGGAATGCTTTCAACCGCAGGTAAGATTGCTGCAGTTGGAACAATACTTCCAATAATACTCGCCACAAATATAGTAAACTTCAAGATCATTTTTGCCGTAGCTGCTGTTGCAACAATGCTTTACGGAAATGTCATAGCGCTGGCACAGACTAACATAAAGCGGCTGCTTGCATATTCGTCAATCGCAAGTGCAGGTTATATTTTTGTTGGTGTCGCTTCCATGAATGATTTTGCACTGAGGGGAATAGCTTATTATCTGATCGCTTATACATTCATGCAGCTGGGGGCTTTTATAATTGTGTCAATGCTTGAAAAAGATGATGACGGTTCCAGGGAATATAAAAATGTTGATCTGGATTATTACAAAGGTCTGGGAAAGAGAAATCCTGTGATTGCAGTCTGCATGACATTTTTTCTTTTTTCTCTTGCCGGAATTCCGCCGTTTGCAGGTTTCTGGGGAAAATATTATCTCTTTTATGCAGCTATTAAATCGAATCAGATCTGGCTTGCAGTAACCGGTATCCTGTTAAGTCTGATAGGAGTTTACTATTATCTGAAAGTTATTGTTTATATGTGGTTCAGTGAATCACTTGAAACATCTGCGGAGCAGAAAATATCATTCTCTGATTCGGGTGTGACAGCAACCTTACTTGCCGTAATAGGTACAATATTGTTCGGTGTTGATCCGAATTTGTTTTTCAAAATGTTTAAATTTATCATACCTCAGTAGTGCAGATAGAATATTCAAAATGGCGACCTGATTCAATGACAGATGATAAGAGGCTGGAAGATCTCCTTTCTATTTTCAGTTATCTGCTTTTACAGACAAACGGTGATATAGATGAAGCGCTTGACTGGATCGAACAGCTGGATGCCGAATATAAGTTGTTCGATAAAGATCTTTCTTTCGGGGATTTTGTGGATGAATTAAAGAAGAAGGGTTACATAGCAGAGAAGGAAGGCATCAAAATACTTACCGACAAAGGTTCTCAGAAGATGAGATCAGATTCTTTAAAAAAAATATTTTCAGGAATGAAACCGGATACTTCGGGTTTTCATGAATCAAATAAATCGGGCAGAGGAATAGACAAGCTCGGTGAGCTGAAGAAATATGAATTCGGGGACCAGGTTACAAATATTGATCTGACATCAACTATAAAGAATGCTTTTTTAAAATCAGATATTAATAATTTCAACTTAGAGGAAGAAGATATAGATGTTTATGAGACAGAACATATGACCAGCTGCGCAACAGTTCTGATGATTGACATTTCACATAGTATGATTTTATACGGTGAGGACAGGATCACTCCGGCTAAAGAAGTAGCCATGGCTTTAGCAGAATTAATCTTAACTAAATATCCAAAAGACAAACTTAACATTGTGGTTTTCGGTGATGATGCAAAGGAAATTACCGTAAGAGAGCTTCCCTTTTTATCGGTAGGTCCGTTTCATACTAATACGAAAGCAGGTATAAAGCTTTCGAGACAGATATTACGGAAGAAAGGAAATGTAAACAAGCAGATATTCATGATCACTGACGGAAAGCCTTCGGCGTTGTTTACCGATGACGGCAGAATTTATAAAAATTCATTCGGGCTGGATCCCAGAATAGTAAACAAAACTCTGGATGAAGCAGTTGCCTGCAGAAAAGATAAAATAAAGATAACAACTTTTATGATAGCGCAGGATCATTATCTTGTCAACTTCATAGAAGAATTTACAAAGGCGAATAACGGGAAAGCATACTATTCTGATCTTGATAATCTCGGACAGAATATCTTTGTGGATTACTTAAAGAACAGAAAAAGATTTAACTGATAACTTCTTGAAATCACTAACTCTCCTTTTACTTTTACTCCCGCATATAATTTACGCAAAAGATACGTCAGCAAAGAATGACAGTTTGTATTTTTTTACATCGAACACGTTGTATGTTCCTGTCGAAGCAAGTATCATCGAAGCAAAGAACGGCGTTACAAAATTCTTAGACAGTAAGTATCTTACTCTGAATATTGGTGTATCATTTGATCTGATAGGATTGAAAGCAAAGAAAAATACATTTTCATTCGGAATAGATTTTTTTACTTTTTCAAACCTGAGAAGCGAGGATAATTTTAAATTTCCTGTTGATGCAATAGATTATCTTTTTGGCGTTAACTTTAATCTGAAAAGAAATCTTTCAGACAGAAACGTTCTGACATCAAGATTCAGGATATCACATATTTCATCTCACTTTGAAGACGGGCATGTTTACGAAAGGACGGATACTATATTTACACCTTATGTATTCAGCAAGGAATTTCTCGAACTTTCGGTCATGAGCAATTACAGGATAAACAATGAGCTTTATTTTAAAAGCATGATAGGGATTAATTATATATTCCACGCCATACCTGATGAGATATCAAGTTTCTCAGGACAATTAGGTCTGGAATTCAGATATTACATAACGAAGTTTCTGAATTTTTATATCTCAAATGACGTTAATTTAGCGTCAGTAAATTCTGTTTCAAATTTAAATGAAAGCTTTGAAACCGGAATATCATTCGGAAATATTAACTCAAGAGCTTTAAGTCTGTATTTTGATTATTACGACGGTCAGGATTATAAGGGACAATATTACGGTAAATATCTTAACTATACAGGCTTAGGTCTGCGATTCAAATTTTGAATTTAAACAAACAATTATGCTGCTGTTAATTTTTTTAAATTTCTTTTTTCTTGGAAGCGATTCAATACTGGTTAAAGAAAAAACGATCAGTGATTTTCAGAATGCACTTTCTATAACCACCGACGGCAAGGAAAATATTTATGTTCTTGATGCAGGTACAAATCAGATAGTTAAATTCAATAATAAGCTTGAATATAAAAAAAGGAACGGTAAACAGGGATGGGGAGAAGGGCAGTTTGATTATCCTACTTTTATAGACGGATCATCAGGTCTGGATATTTTTGTATCAGACGGGAAGAATCACAGGATACAGAGGCTGGACCTTGAACTAAATTATATCTCTTCATTGATGACAGATCTGCCTGACTTCAATGTAGAATTAAAGTTCAGGACTCCGGCAGCATCACTGATACTTAATTCCAGTGAGCTTTATGTCATTGATCATGATAATAACAGGATAGTTATTTATAAAGACGGGAGAAATCCATCGTCTGTATTCGGTGACTATAAATCCGGAAAAGGACAGCTTGTACATCCGGTGAAGCTATTAAAGGATTCAAGGAATTTTATTTATGTACTTGATAAAGAACTAAAAGCTATCGTAAGATTTGATAATCTTGGAAATTACCTGAATAAATTAGAGATAACTGATCTCGAGAATTTTGCTATAAGGGGAAATACTTTGTATTTGTTTAACGGAAAGGAAATTACCAGATATGATATTGAGAAAAGTTCAGTGATAGATAAAATATCACTTCCTTCAAAAGATCAGAAAAAAAAATATTCGGATATACTTGTGATGACCGATGAAAAGTATTTACTATTAAGAAAAAATGAGTTAAGTTTGTGGGTGAAAAAATAATTAAAAGAAAAGGAGACAATCATGGCAAAGGGGTTAAACAAAGTAATGCTGATCGGACATTTGGGAAAAGATCCTGAAATGTCCTACACACCGAATGGAGTTGCAGTCTGCAAGTTCTCTCTCGCAACCAATGATTCATATAAAGGTGATAATGAACAATGGGTCGAACGAACAGAATGGCATAACATTACGGTATGGAGGAAACTTGCGGAAACTTGTTCGCAGTATCTGAAAAAGGGAAGCAAGATCTATATGGAAGGAAAGATCCAGACAGATACTTATGAAAAAGACGGTAAGAAAAACTATTTCACTAAGATCGTGATGAGTGATATGGTTATGCTTGATAAAAAGGAAGGAGGAGCTGTTGCAAATGAAACAACTAACGGAACAGCTATTCCGGAACAAGTGTCAGATAAAAGTTCTGAAGAAGACCTTCCGTTCTAAGCTGATTTAAAAGAAGAGGAAAGAGTGTTAATAGATCATTAATTTCATACAGAACACACTTCCCCCTGACTTCATAAATTCACCGGTCTCAACTTCAATTAAGTTGAGGCCGGTTTTCGTTATATCTTCCACAAACTTAACGCTTCCTTTCTGAACTATTACATTCCTGCCGTCAGGGCAATGGCAATTGCATACAAAGTAATCCAGATTTTCTTTTTCATCCGCATAAATGATATTCTCGAAATACATTTTAATGGAATTAATACCATCCTCATCAAATGCGCTTCTTTGTACAACAGCAGTGTTACTGTTTAAAATGGAGAAGCAAGTATCAAGATGATATAGAACCGGATTGATAAGTTTTAGCTTAACTATCTTAAAGTCAGTATAGTTAGCAATGGTATCATAAGTTTTCTCATCGGTTCTGAATCCATAACCACCAAAGAGAATATTTCTCTTATAATCTATCACACAGTCACCCATTGACTCAAAGTACCTGATCTCATCAGGCAGTTCAATTACTTCGTAGTTTCGTTTCAGGTAAAAATCTCTGAAATATTTCACTTCTTCTTTGCGCTGTTCATTTTTCATTTTGCTCAGTAAAACTTTTTTCTTTCCGGAAGCATCGAGAAAGGGAAGTGACTGATTTGCGGTAAATACCATATCAACAAGATCTTTAACAGGTTCGATCAAAACAACTTCATAGCCAAGACTCAAATAAACATCCTTCAAGGCATTCCATTGAGCTAAAGCTTTGGCACTATCTACATTATTAATATTGCCTTTCATAAATTCATTTCCGGAATAATTCACTTCAAAGTATTCAGGACGGCACATGAGTATTTTATCAGGATTCATGAGTATTTTGTATTAGTTTTAAAGTATAAATTATTCAAATGTATGATAATTTGTAATTTAAATATTTATACATTTCGAAGTATTTGTATAAGCATGCTTAATGAAATCAGAAGACTAAAAGAATGGGCATCATACTGAATAAGCAGATAATCACTGATCGCAGGCATTTTTTGCCAGGTTGGAGTTACAAAAAATCGTCGTCCCCGCAGA
>CAZLOL010000012.1:0-8234 GCA_964561045.1 uncultured Ignavibacteriaceae bacterium
AAGTTCATAAAGTTCATAAAGTTCATAAAGTTCATAAAGTTCATAAAGTTCATTAAGTTCATAAAGTTCATTAAGTTCATTAAGTTCATTAAGTTCATTAGAGTGATTTTTAAGAAAACGGTTGTGTTGATTGTTTCCCGCCAATAGCACGTGGGGTTGACAAATATTAAACTTTTACAATCTTTATAAACTTTACAAACTTTATAAACTTTATAAACTTTACAAACTTTATATACTTTACAATCTTTACAAACTTTATAAACTTTATAAACTTTATAAACTTTATAAACTTTACAAACTTTACAAACTTTACAATCTTTACAAACTTAAAGACTCAGCTTCTCCCCGGGCTTCATTATATAACACTTCTTACCTATGGATTCGATTTTTCTTTTGAAATCATTAGCATCGGCTTTTATAACATCAAATGTATTATAGTGTATCGGTATGACTGATTCAGCATTCAGGTATTCCGCTGCTTTCACAGCATCATCGACTCCCATAGTATAGTTATCTCCAATCGGAAGAAATGCATAATCTATTTTATTAGTCTCACCTATCAGTTTCATATCATAAAAAAGCGCCGTATCGCCTGCGTGAAAGATGGTTTTTTCCGCAGTATGAATAAGTATACCCGCAGGATCACCTGCGTAAGTTCCGTCAGGAGCGGAAGATGAATGATGCGCAAGAGTAAGTTTTACTCTTCCGAAAGGAAACTGATATGCGCCTCCGATGTTCATTGCATGATTCTTTACATCCCGTGTTCCGAGATAATCCGCGAGCTCAGCAGTGGCAATGACCGTCAGATCATTCGTCTTTGCAAGGTCCATTGTGCTTCCGAAATGATCTGCATGTCCGTGAGTTAATATAATATAGTTGCATTTTGCATCTTCAAGTTTAATGTCGCAAAGGGGATTTCTGGTTATATAAGGAAGATTTTCTTCTATAAAAGGGTCTATATATATAGTGTATTCTTTAATGTGTAATTCAATAAAAGAATGACCGTGATATATTATTTTAGACATATTATTTAATTTTAGCTGGCAGAAATTACCATTATAAAGATTCTAATTCAATTTTAAATAAATTACCCTTTATATTGTCAGACAAGAATGAACAACCTGTTTTTTTCCGAAATTCTAAAAAAGTAATTATTTTTGAATTTAAATTGTATACGATATGGAATAATTTCTAAATGCAGATTAGTTCTTTTCAAAATATAATTTACCGCCATGAAAAACATAATAAAACCAATTATTACCCTGTTTTTCATTTTTCTGTTCTTATCACCAGTTTATTCCCAGGGTAATATCTATAACTACACAGGAGCAAACATCAGTTTCTGGTATCCTGACAATTGGAATGTCAGTGAGCATATACTTCTCCTGCTTATGCCTAAATCCCAAAATCTTCAGATAGAATTCAGGATCCCGGAATCAATAAATCTTAATGAAGCAGTTAAAGAATCACTGAATGAATTAAAATCCCTTTATCCTGATGATACCCTTTTTGTCATAAAGGATTACACTATCAATAAACTAAAGGTTAAGGAGATCGACGGGATCATTCAAAATAATAAAGTAAATTATTTTCTTCTTGAAACTCCGGAAAACAAGATCATTAAGATCGGGTATATTGCTCCTGAGAATATTGTTCTAAAGTATAAGAATGATATACAGAAAATCATTAAAAGTCTGAAGCCGATCGAATAGCTTCAGATCATTCATTAATTTCAAATAATACTGTCATGAAAAAATTATTAGTGCCAATATTTGCTGTTGGATTAGCATTTCTTCTTTTAAATAATCTGTCTTTCGCACAGGATACACAGGACAAGATCAGCAATACAACTTATAACATAGAAGGAGTTTTTACCTGCGACTGGAACGGAAACTATTATGTCCGTCAGATCGGGAATGAGGTATTATGGTACGGAGAAGAAGTCAGTGTAGACCCCAGCTGGTCAAATGTTGCTCACGGTACCATTAGCGGGGATGTGCTTACTCTTATCTGGGCTGACGTTCCGAAAGGATCCATTATGCAGAAAGGTAATCTTGTCATAAAAATAAATTCAAATGACAATTTTATCTTAACTACACAGGAAGGTGATCATTTCGGAAGCTCTGTATGGACCAGAAAAACTAATTGATTCAAAAAGTCACCTGTTGAAAGTAAATAGCTTAGAAGTCAGAAGCCTGCTGGAATATTGAAATAAAATCAATTATTCAGCAGGCTTAATTATTTTAAGTAATTGCAAGATATTACATTTTTAAAATCTCATTGCACTTTTCAATTCTTAGCTTCTTATCATTGTCAGAAGCATCTTGAATTTTTCATTTGCTTTCAGAGCATGAGGAATATCCGCAGGAAGAAAGATAGCGCTTCCGGCATTAACAATATTTATCTTACCGTTCAAAATTATTTCCGCCTCTCCTTCTATGATCTGCACAAGCGCATCGAAAGGTGCTTTATGTTCGCTAAGACCTTCGCCCTTGTCAAATGAAAACAATGTGATAGTTCCAGACGGTTTTTTAATGATTGTTCTGCTTACGACTGAACCCGGAGAGTATTCAATAATTTCCCCGAACTTAAAAGTTTCTGATAATTCTTCTGTTAAATTCATATTTAATACTTTTGATTTTAATTAACTTGTTAAAAAGAACAGTAACAAACAATTATCTTGCATTTGCCTGATCATAAATTTATTTGCATGAATGCGGTTCAGAATTTAGCACTGTAATAAAGTAAATGATTAATGTAAGTTTCTCATAAAAAAAATATTGGAACCAAATATTTCTTCAGACAAAAAACGCATCACCACGGGAGTCCTTATCGGATTTATTATGCTTATATTAGCTGCGGGAATTTATTCCCTGGCTTTTCTCATGGTATCCGTAATGGTTATGGGATGTACGAAAAGTCCGCCTGACTGGGTTTTCCTGATTGTGTTTATAGGTTTTCCGATCCCTCTGATTATTTCTACAATAGCTGTTCCTTATATGTATATAAAAAGGCAGAGAATGATCTTGATTATATTTACTCCGTTAGTTTGCCTGGCTCTGAGCGGACTGTTATTTCTGATTTGGTTTCTGATCCTAACACAGTATTGTTAAAATTTTATTAACTGAAAGTAAATTACTTTTCAATAGAATTTATTTTTGACTGTCTGGAAGTATTATTATATATTTTAAATTATATCTTCAAATCTTATAAAAAAAATAGAGGCATGAACAAAAGATCATTCATGCCTCCATTCCCAAAAAAAATTCTGTCATGGTCTGCTGACTGTCACAAAGTTGGCTGCGTTATTATAAGTAATAACAAGATCAGAGAGGTCAGTAATATTGTCTCCGTTTACATCCGTAGCTGTATATCCGGTTGTGAATATCGAAGCATCATTAAAGATGATAATAATATCGCTAAGATCTATAGCACCGTCCTTATAAACTTCCCCGCTGTATGAGCAGTATCTTCCTGAAGTTAATACGGAATTGCTGCCGTAGGTCTGGGTCTGAGCCGTTGTAAAATCATATACTGTCGTACTTCCCGGTGTAAAGGAAAGTACTGAAGCTGACCATGTTTCAAGCGCGCTTCTGTGCAGTGTCTGTATATAAAAATTTCCGCCCGGCGCAGAGAAATAAGCAATTCCGTTTCCGGAGGAATTAAGGTATGCTATTGAAGAATCTTTAATTCCGTAAGGTGAAACATCGCTTCTTAAATAGAATCTGACAGTATCCTGGACCTGAGTAGTTCCGTTCCACATACCTTCTATTCCGAAAGTTGCATCAAGAGTTATAATCCCTAACGTTCCATCCAGGTTTAGATTCTGTGCTAAGATATCTCCGCTGCCGGAACGATTATCACTCCATGTCATTACAGACATTCCTGAATTCTTATCAAAGCCCGTTTGTCTTCTGATCTTATTACTCAGATATGAAGCGCAGGTAACAATATTACCGGGCCAGTGGAATTCAGATGAAGGACCTGTAGCCATTCCTTTCACAAGATAGTTCGAGCTTCCAAAAATTAATTCCGTAAATGTGACTACTACATTTGTATCTTTGCAGTATGCCGATAAGAAACTCAGCTGATTGTTATCCAATGATTTAAACTCTTTTCCGCTGCTTCCCCATTGAGCCGTACCGGATGAATTGAATTTCTGACCGTATAAACCTCCGACAAGAGTCTGACCTCCGTTTGTCTCAGTCCAGAAAGTAAATGTTTCTCCCGTCGCCTGACAAAATGCAGTCGAAGGCAAAAAGTGATTGTTGGTATTTAAGGTTGAAGCTTCGGATCCGTTCTTGGGAAACTGAGCAGTTCCTGAAGAATTGAATCTTTGCACCCAGACACTTTGACGTGAATTCACGTCCCTGTCATCCACCCATGTATAGACTGCGCCATCGGATCCGTCGCTTACCAGCGTGGGTATATAAGAAATGCCGGCTAATCTTCCCAGGTTCTGTACGGTATCCTGAGGATCAGTCCATAGTTTTGTATTTGATGATGAAAATTTCTGTGTGAATAGTTTAATACTTGATGAAGTTGTAATATTTCCTGAGTATGCATCCCATGACATTATCACGCTTCCCGCATCTGATTTGACAAGTCTCGCATATTCAAAATTTTCAGATCCTGTTCCCCGTAATTTCGGAAGAGGCGTCCATTGAGGAACACCCGCGGAATTTAATTTCTGATAAGCGATTCTTCTCGGACCGGATGAATAGGTCCAGGCAAAAACATAATTACCGTCGGATGTAGCGGCAACGACCGGAACATTCTGGGAAATTGTCGTGGAATCTGTTAATGATACTCCGTTCGGTCCCCAGAGGAAAGCTCCTGTCGGACTAATAAGATAAGCAAACGGATTCAGAGCCGAACCGTTTCTAATGTCCGTAAAAACAATTACAGCATTATCAGATGCATCCACATCAATATTAAAATCCTGTAAAAATGAATTCTGAGGATTGCTGCTTATCAGTAATCCGTTTGCAGGGAAGAGTGCGATTCCGTATTTGTTAAGCTTCTGAAGATAAACAGCATAACTTCCTCCCCTGTTATCAAACCATGTAATGTAACTTCCGCCGTCTGATGTGGTTGCGATCTTCGGAGTTGCCTGATCACCTGTGGATCCGCAGATAGAAGTATTTGTTGAAGCATCGGATGTCCATTGAGAAAATGAATGCAACGAAGTTGTGATGACAACAAGAACAATTAAAAATAATTTTTTCATAAATTTTGTGCTGTATTATTTAATTAATGAAATTTTAGTTTTCAGTTATTATAATATTTAACAAAAATATAAATTCTTTACTCTCAGTTCAAAGAATGAAAATATAATTTCTACCCGTCATTTTATTAATTACATTCCAATAATTCATTTAATTTTGAAAAATTTTAACATATAATGCAGTAAATTTTTACCCAATGAATATAGCCAATTCGAAACTTATTTTACTTTTAGATTCTTTTTCTGAAACAGATCTGAAGGAATTCAGAAAGCTTATTTCATCAGGTTATTTTTCAGGAGGGAGAAAATACATAGTCCTTCTGAATACGATATTGAAATTAAAAAAGAAAGGCCTTGATAATCTTACACCTAAGAGACTTTACTTAAAGTTATATCCGGGAATGAAATTCAGTATTCAGACACTTAACAACAGACTCTCGGAATTGTTTAAGCTCGCAGAAGAATATCTTATACAAAAAACCATAAGAGACAACAGAACAGAAAAAGACAGGATACTTTTACTTGCATATCACGGGATTAAATCAAAGAAACTATTTGAGAGCCGTCTAAGCAGGACAAAGAAAATCGTCAGCTCGTTACCTGAAAGTGACTCTAAATATTTACATCTGACATTTTTAGACCGTCTGGAAATAACATTTTCCGAAAATCAGACTATCTCTGAGAATACTTACAGACAGTATTTTGAGAATTCACAGAACATAACGGCATTATTTCTTAAGAGCCTTTTTGATTTTGGCTTTGAATTCATTCAGCAGGAACAGACAAACAGGAGCTTCGAATTCAATATTGTCAATGAGATTCTAAGCAGGCTTGAAATCGATGAACCGCTTTTAAGAAAATTATTAAAAAGCAATTTAAATGTATTTAAAATTGTCGTGATGGAATATTATTTCTATAATATATTTAAATATCCTGCCGGTGAAAAAAATTATTTTGAAGCGCGGAGAATATTTGAGGAAATGAGATCTTCAATTGATGTCAATTATGTGAAAGAAGTATATAAAAAAATGACAAACTACTGTATACTCAGACAAAACCAGGGCGTGAAAACTTTCAATGCGGAATTATTCAAATTATATAAAGAAAGACTAAAGCTGAATATTTTTCTGGATCATAAAAATGTTTTTCCTCAGACCACGTTCAGGAACTATGTTATGATAGGAATAATACTTAAGAAAAAAATCTGGACTGAGAATTTTATAAAAAAATATTCAGGTTATCTCCCTGAAGAAATCCGATCGGATGAGGTCAACCTTTCATATTCTAAACTTTTCTTCAGCAACAAGAGCTATGAAAAGTCCTTACAGTATCTGTCAGGTCTGAAAGGTCTTAATTATCTTCATTACTCCGATTCAGCGATTCTTAAGTTATGTACATTCTACGAAACAAAGAAATACGAAGAGGCATATTATGAAATGGATAAGTTCAGACATTACATAAGGAATCATGATAATATTCCGAAGATACACAAGGAATATGCCCTGAACTTTTTAAGAATTTATAAAATGCTGATAAAGATAAAAACCGGTGTGAACAAGAAAGATCTGTTTCAGATCGAGAATGCTATGAAAAGGTTAAAGCTTAAATCCAGGGAATCCTGGTTAACGGAAAAGCTTATGGAACTCAGGAAAAATTAAAAAGGAAGATGAGAACAGGTCATCTTCCTTTTTCAGAATAAAAAATAAATTACATGAATAATTAAGGTCTTTGTTCGATAATAAATTTTGTAGCGTTATTATATGTAAATATAAGATCTGTCAGATCTACTATGTTGTTTCCCGTAACATCCGTTACTACATAACCAGACTGAAAAATACTGGCTGCATTATAAACAAGAAGCACATCAGTTAAATTAATATTGTTATCCTTGTTAATGTCACCGCTGTAAAAACAATAATAAGTATCTCGTAAAACAAGGTTGTTTCCGTATGCCTGAGATGCGGCTGAAGTGAAGTTGTAATTTTTATAAGGCAAACCGGAAGCGAAACTCTGCGGAAGCTTACTCCATGTATTAATTGAATTTCTATGATTAACCTCGATATAATATAAACCGGGTGCAGCGTTATTAAAGACATACCAGCTGTCATAATCGTTATAAGTAGTCGTAGAATCTACTATTGAATAAGGTGAAAAGGAATTTCTCAAATAGACCTTGAATGTATCCGGAACTATCGAGCTATTACCGGTTAATCCTTCGGTTAATGATATCATCTTTAGCGCAAGATTATTGAAAGTATATGTAACGATCAGTTTCGGACGAACAGCCGGGTTAGGATTATCCTTTGTGTCAAACCTTTTTGCTGTTGCCAGCTCAGATTCATCACCGATAATGATCCATCCGTAATCAGGTGAAACATTGTTAACCCAATTCTGAACATCGTTTACCATCTGAGTGTCAGTCCAGGTATAAAATCCCATAGCATAGACATTAGCCTGACCGCTTTCGACAGCGGAATAATCGCCTCCTGGGGAACTCCAGTTGTCCGTATTGTAAAAATTATGAATCCAAGTCGCATCAGCAGAATCAGATGCAGTACCGCCGCCTTCTTCACCGAAAGCATCGGAATTACCTTCTCCCCAGTTTTTAGTAACTCTATAAAGTTTAACTCTTTTACTGAGAGATATAGTTTTCGACATATGCATGACTAATTTTACATCTGTTATCACTGCTCCGGGCGGTATAAAATCATTCACTCCGAAGGAAATTATTCCTCTTCTTATCTGAACCCCTGCCGTTGTGCCGGCAAACAAATATTGACCTTTCCCGTTGCTCAATTGACCGAAATCATTTTCATATAATGTATTGTCTTTATTGGCATCGAGTGTATCTGTTATTGAATAAGAATATTCAGATATAAAGAACAATGAATAAAACAGAAATGTATATATTGAAATATTTTTTACTAGTGTTTTCATTTTAATTTGGTTTATATAAAATAAGTAATATGAATAATTTTTAAAATGCATCTTTTAAATCTTACAAATC
>CAZLOL010000012.1:8334-18393 GCA_964561045.1 uncultured Ignavibacteriaceae bacterium
TATTTTATCAGCAGCATTTTTTTTGTTTCATTAAACTTATTTACTTTGATTGAATAAAAATATATTCCTCCTGATAGTTTACTTCCATCAAATTTTACATCATAAATTCCGGCATTTTGACTTTTATCAACTAAAGTTGCGACTTCTTTTCCAAGCAGATCAAATATTTTCAGACTTACATAGCTGCTTACCTTTAAAGTATAATTTATTACTGTTGAGGGATTAAACGGATTGGGATAATTTTGTCCGAGTGAAAATTCTGAGGCAATATTTTCCTCTCCGAAACTGATTCCTACAACCTGGGCAAGATCAATTTTATACATTGATCTTCCGTGAGTTCCTGCAACCAGGAAATTTCCGGTTGGATGAACCTTCATATCATAGACCGAAACCATAGGCAGTCCCTGACCGAGGAACTGCCAGCTGCCTCCGGTATTGAAACTTACATATGCTCCAACGTCAGAACCGACAAACAAAACATTAGGTCTTGCCGGATCAATTGCAAATGCATTTACCGGAGCATCGGGAAGATTGCTGCTGATGTCAGACCAGTTTGCTCCTTTGTTGGTTGTCCGGAAAACATGCGGCTGAGGATCTTTCCATTTCAGACCATTGTAAGTAACATAAGCAATATTTTCATTTAACGGATCTATTGCAACTCTGGTGATCCATCTGTAAGGAAGAGCTGAAGATACTTTGGTCCAGTTTGTACCATTGTTTGAAGTGATCCAGACGTTAGCATCATCTGTTCCAGCAATTATGACATTCGAGTTAGCCGGTGCAACAGCTATAGTAGTTACCGTTCCAAGTCTGGTTTGATTTCCGTTTGTAAGATCGGGACTAACTGCTGTCCAGTTTGAAGCTGCATTTGTAGTTCTGTAAACTTTATTCGTTCCGTAATAGAGGATATTGTTATTGTTAGGATCCATAATCACGGGAGTAGACCAGTTTTTTTTCTCAGAAGAACTGATTCCGGAAGTTGCTCCAAAGAAACTTGTACCACCGTTTGTAGATTTACCAAGAGCGCCGTTCTGTGATTCAGCATAGATTATGTTTGGATTTGTAAAATCAACGATCACATAAAATCCGTCGCCTCCGTAAATACTTGACCAGTCATTCAACCCACCTGTATTGGTTCTGTTTGTTCCATTATCCTGCGTACCGCCGTATAATCTCTGAGGATTGGTTTTATCCAGTCCGATCTCATAATATTGTGTAAAAGGCAGTGCAGTCACCTTTGTCCAGCTGTTTCCGCTGTTAGATGAATTATAGATCCCTCCGTCATTACCTTCAATAATAATATTCGGATCACCGGGCTTAAACGCCAGAGCATGATTGTCAACGTGTATGTTTCCTGTAGATTGATTTATCCAGGATGTGCCTGAATTAGTAGACTTCATGATCTCATAATCCAGAACATAAACAGTATTCGGATCTGTAGGATGAACTCTTACGTTTCCGAAATACCAGCTGAAAGTTGAAAATCCGCTCTGAAGACCTCCGTTTGGATTTGCATTTGTCCAGTTAAGTCCGCCGTTTGTTGTTTTAAAGAATCCGAGGTAGGTTGAAGCGTTAGTAAATAACGTATAGGCAACATTTGGATTTGATCTGGAAATACTGACACCGATCCTGCCAACCGGCGTAGTTGAAGAATTGGGTAATCCGTTAGCCGGACCCAGAGCAGTCCAGTTATCTCCA
Source organism: uncultured Ignavibacteriaceae bacterium (assembly GCA_964561045.1). Lineage (GTDB taxonomy): Bacteria > Bacteroidota > Ignavibacteria > Tepidaquicellales > Tepidaquicellaceae > JAGPCH01. The sequence goes on from CAZLOL010000012.1 coordinate 10,033, forward strand.
CCGTTGGTCGATTTATATAGTCCGCTTGTCGCTCCGGTAAGAGAGCCGCCATTTGGATATCGTGTTCTTTGCCACATTGCTGCCAGTAAATTATCAGGATTTATCTGATCCATGGCAATGTCAATTGCGCCAGTTGAGTCTGTTACGAACAAAATTTTTGTCCAGTTATTTCCTCCGTTATCGCTTCTGTAAATTCCTCTGTCAGGATTCGGACCGAAATAAGATCCAACTGCAGCAGCATAAACTTTCAATGGATTAATCGGACTTACAACTATCCTTCCGATTGAAACAGTATTCTGCAGTCCTTTTAATTCCCAAGAGGACCCTCCGTTTGTCGATTTGTATATGCCGCCACCTGCAAAATTATTATGACCTCCGTTTGCCTCACCTGTTCCGACGTAGACAATATTCGAGTTAACCGGATCAACGGCGATATCGCCTATCGGAAGCACTGCAAGATCATCAAATACGGAGAAGAATGTAATTCCTCCGTCTGTTGATTTAAATACACCGCCTGTGGCTGCACCTGCATAAACTATGTTAGGATTATTCGGATCATATTCAAGATCGGAAGTTCTCCCGCCTATATTTACTGGTCCTGCAAATTCCCAGGAAGGAGTTGAATTATCCGATTCCGAAACCTGTCTCATCTGCCTGCCTTTCTCTAAGGCGATCAGATGCGCATCAGGATCCGCTTTGTAAAATGGAAATGTCCTTTTTATGTATTCATTATCATTCGGATATTTCAAATCTGATGATTCTTCAGACTGTTTCTGAAATTTACTTTCTGATAATGGAGTATCGTCAGAATTATCTTTGATTATAAATATGCCAACAGGGATCAGAAAAAGAATAATTACGAAAAGTGATTTCATATGGAAGTTTTATATTTTAAATATTTTAATTCTTGAAAGAAATATTATAATCTGTTTTGTAAAAATTTTGGAATTAAGAAATCAAATAAAAATATAATCCAATCCAATAGATTCTTATTGTCAGACAATTATAAAGAAGACTGTAATTACAAACTTCAATTACAGTCTTCGCATATTAATCTTTCATAAGATACACTATTCAATACTTAATACTTAATACTAAATACTTAATACTATATGCTTATTTGACAAGTATCATTCTTTTTGTCTCAGTGAATTCAGAAGTTTTCAGTCTGTAAAAGTATGCTCCGCTCGGAAGATTACCTGCAAAAAATTTGTACTCGTAATTTCCCGGTTTCAGATCTTCATTTACAAGAGTGCTGACTTCACTTCCTCTTGAATCATAAATTTTCAGTTCTGTGAAAGATGATTTTGCTATATCAAATTTAATTACTGTTTCAGGATTGAACGGATTAGGATAATTATTTCCCAGACTGAATCTTTCCGGTACCAGAGATGAGATCATATTTATACCGACTGATGTTCTTACAAGAGTTACCAGGAAACTGCTCCCTGAAACTGTAGAATCAATTCCGTTTAATCCGAAAACTCTCCATGCACATTTTACAGAATCCCCCGTTGTTCCAAATGTTTGTGCAACTGAATCAAGAAAACTTTTTCTGAATGTTACAGCAGTATCATAACCGTTGTTATCACTGATATAAGTATATTCAGGCGTTGGACCAATCTTCTTAATTTTAAATTTATACTGAATAGTAGGATTGCTACCTGCGCTCTCCCAGACAAATTTCTGAGCCTGTGAATTCGTTGCGGAAACTTCAATTCTTGTTGATGCAGGTGGAGAAAGCAGGGCGAACTGATTCAGGTTTAAGATAATTTTAAATACTGCATCACATGTATCGCCAACATTCGGGTTTGAAGCGCTTATGATCCGTAACTTTGCCTGAGTGGTAGATGAAACTTCAGGTATGGTCCAGTCATATATTCTTGTTGTACCCGGAACATTATTTTGAATGGTTTGCCAGCTTGATCCGTTATTTGTAGAGAACTCGAGATTTACATTTCCGGTTAATGAAGTGCCCCAGTATATCTGTGTACTGTTTCCTGTTCTGAATGATTCTCCTCCGTTTGGATATCCGAGTAAAAGATCTCTCTGAGAAATATACATACACGATGCATTCTCGGCATTGTTTCTTATCAGTGTTCTTGGCAGCGGGCCAAATCCTTTTGTTAAGCTTATTCCGCCTGCTGAAAGATGACAATAACTCATTATTGTTCCAAGTGTAGGAACTATCGGACCTGTATAACATCCGCCTTCTGTAGCGTAACAGCTGTCAATAGGTCCGCCGGGCCAGCTGCAGCTGTGAGTATGAGGTGAACCGAAGTTATGTCCGATCTCGTGTGATACTACCATCACGTCCCATGAATACGTAGGAAGCGGAAGTATAGGACCATCAGTTCCGCTGAATCCGTATCCGTATCCGCCTGCAACACCGGAGCATAAAACATTAACCCAGGCAATTCCGCCGAGACCGCCGCCGCGCCTTGTAATAAAGTGTGCGAGTGTTCTTTGTACTGACTGCTGATTTGTATTCCATTCACTTCTGAACTGATTCAGCAAAGCATTTGATGTAGTTCCTGTATACGGATCGGCTGTTGTCCAGACTCTGATATAAGGTATCACAAATCTTACATTCTCTTCTTTCATGTAAATAGCAGAGGATGCTGCCATTAATGCTATAGCATAGTTTGTTGCATTCGTGACAGAAGATCCGTAAGTATTATATGTTATAAAATCTATTTCAATGGCTATTTCGGCCACGTAAAGGTCTGTTGATGCTGCATCATTCATCTTTTCACTGATAATTCTTTGCATGTTTTCAATTTGCTCAGAAGTGAAATTATCTTCAGTTGCACAAAGGAAGGAATTTTTAATCTTAAGATCACTCTCTTTGTATAAAATAAAACTTCCTGTGGCATTTCCCTGTCTGTCATTTAAAGCTCCGAGCACAAAATTATCGTTATTTGCTACCATCAGACCTGTCACATTATCTTTGGTAAAAGTAATGGAAACAAGTGTATTGCTGAGACCTTCGACATGTCCGGTATAAGAGACGGCAATATCATTAAGCTTAACTTCTTCATTTCCTTTTATTGTTCTTGCTACAATCTTGGCATCAGACTTAAGAATATCAAATCTTTTAAGAATCAGTTTTGCAAATCCGTAATGCGAATAAGGGATATCTAAGGTTATTTCGGGGCTTTTGTTATCACATAAAGAACGAAGCTCCTCCTTATTTATATTATAAATTACTGCATCACTGATAGTTTTTTGAAGTTCCGGATCATTCATCAGCGAACTGTTGTCACTTACCGTAAACAGATTGTAATTGCTTTTAATCTGTGCGAAAGATGCTGCAGTAAAAATAAAACAGAATGCAGTTACTAAGGTTAATTTTTGGAAAAAGATTTTACTCATTATTTAATGATTGTTATTTAAAAAAAAATCTTTAGATTGTTTTAGTGTAGTTTAAGATAAGAATAATATCATATTAAAAAAATGTTTGTTTTTCTGCGTGTGTAAAATAAAATTCAGTAAATTAACAAATATGTCCTTTTTAAAGATAATTGTCGAAAGTAAATGAAACCGGATAGTTCTCGAATCAGGGGTATATGATCTGCCATATTCTGAAATTGATATTATTGGTAATAATTTTTATGATTATAATCTTTGGATTTAATGCATGGGTTGAGGCTTAAGGTCCGAATATTAATATATCGCATAAAATTAATTATGTAAATGTGATTTAAGACAAAGAAGTTTCATTTTTAAACTTTTTGATATTCAATGACAAGTTTTTAAATTAATATTCAGAAAAAATCCGTAAGCAAGAATCAGCTTGGAATTTGTATTAAATCTTCAAAGACTAATTTTTTTCTTATTGGGACAAACAATTATCCGATTTATCATATGCATATCTAATCTATTTCGTCAGCAAAAGCAATTAATCACCGAAAGGATTTGAATGAAAGTTAAATGAATCGTTAACTGTTAGAATACATATTTATTTTTTCATTTAATTTAAAATAATACCGGTGTAATTTTGATTGGATAAAAGGGAGGTTTTTATGAAGAAAGTAATTGGAGTTTGGCTCGATCATTCAAAAGCAAAATTAATAAAACTTCAGGACGGGGATGCGGAAATAACAACCGTCCTGTCACCTTATAAAAGACATATCAGAATACCCGGAGAGGGCAGCAACAAAACACGTTTCGGCGCTGAATATTACTCAAATCAGGAATACAAATCTCATCACAAAAAGCAGCATGATCTGAGTTCATATTATAAAGATATGGAAAACAGATTGAGTAAATTTGATGAAATTCTGTTATTTGGTCCCACCTTTGCAAAAAAAGAATTATATAATCATATGTCTGAAAATAAGGTCTTCAGATCAAAAGCCATCAATCTTGAAAACGCAGATAAAATGACTGAGAAAGAAATGGCAGCTTATGTAAAGAATTATTTTGTTAAACACAATAATTACATGTCTGCTCTTAAGGGAAGTGCTGTTTGAAACAGGAATTTTTCAGGAACCGGATATGAGTGTATTTTTGAACTTTTATTATTGCTTTGTATTGAATTCAATAAGCTGCACGAAATTTTATCAGGGATCAGTTATAATTTTAAAACTCCGTTTTGAAAGAGGGAAATCTGATCCCCGGTCTATATGTGTTTTCTTAAGAAATTACATATCTCATAAAATCCCTTCCTGAAAATCAGCAAGATTATTTTTAAATAAATTGATCAATCACCAATTAATAATAATTTAATCAAAACCTAATTCTATTAAACTGACATCAAGTCATTTTGATTTTCATGTCTAAAAAAAATCTTATGAAAACTTTAATGGTATTAATATTTTTATTTGCCGGCGGAATAATTTTTTCGCAGGATCTGAAAATAACTGATAATCCTTATGAAAAGGCGGATGATATTACAAGATCAAGAAAAGCCTTTCAGAGAGAGAAATGGTTTTACGAGCAACGGATGTATCCTGAGAATTTTATTCCAAGAGATGCTTATGAAAAAGCATACACACAGAAAGAAAATCTCAGAAAGCAAAACGGTTTTTCTTTGATGAGCCCGTTTGATACATGGACGAGTGTTGGTCCTTCTCCCGGTTTTTATTTCGGTTATTCAAATATAACTTCAAGAATGGCAACCGTAAAATATGATCCGTCAAACCCTGATATAATTTACATTGGAGCTGCCTGCGGAGGGATCTGGAAATCTACCAATGGAGGAACTACATGGTCTGCCAGATCCGATTATGAAGCTTCACTTTCTTCAGGGTCAATAGCTATAGACCCTGCTAATACAAATATTATTTATTACGGAACAGGTGAAGCGACTTTCAGCGTTGTTTCATATTACGGAAGAGGATTACTGAAATCAACTGACGGAGGAAATACCTGGACAAACATCAGTGCCGATCTTCCTTCAGCTTCTTTTACATCACGAATTGCAATCAGACCTAACTATTCCGGTCAGATACTTGCTGCGATGAGTTACGATGGTTTGTACAGAAGTACTAATTCGGGAATCAACTGGGCGAAGATATTATCAGACAGATGTGATGATGTTGTTTTTTCTCCTTCCGGTGACACAGTTTATGTTATAGGCAGCGGAACGGGTTATAAGATCTCTGTAAACGGAGGAATCACCTTTTCGACAAATTCTGCTTTGACTCCGGGAGAAAGAAATCATTTAGCTTTATGCAAAGCTTATCCAAATATAATTTATACATCAAGTTATACCTCTGGAAATATTACAGTTTTTAAATCAACAAATGCCGGAGCTAACTTTGCTCAGATAGCAACCGGTCAGGATTTTAACGGGGTTCAAGGTTGGTATGATTTTTATATGCATGTCAATCCGTTCGATCCAAATACTGCTTATGTAGGTTCTATTGATATCTGGAGAACTACCAACGGCGGATTAAATTTTACTAACATTACCAACGGATACGGAGGAGGTAATGTACATGTCGATCAGCATAATCTTGATTTTCATCCTGCTGATGCAAACCAGATGATCTGTGTTAATGACGGAGGCATCTGGAAATCAACTAATAAAGGAACAAGCTGGTCAAACCTGAACACAAATCTGACTTTAACACAGTTCTACAGAATTGCATCCGATCCTTCAAATGCAAATCATATTTTGGGAGGCACTCAGGATAACGGAACTCAGAGAACTACCGGAACTCTGAACTGGTCTGCTGCATACGGCGGAGACGGAGGTGAAGTATGTTTTCATGCAAAGAACAGTTCATATATACTCGGAGAAACTCAGAACAACGGAGTATTCCGGTCAACGGATGCAGGCTTAAGCTGGGGTTCTGCTGAGAACGGATTAAGCGGAAGCGGTACCTGGATAGGACCGATCATTTCACATCCCGATTCTAACGGAATATTTTATACTGCAAGACAGCAGGTATTCAAAACTACAAACTGGGGTGCAGGCTGGTTTGCTATTTCGACCGGAACATCGGGCACAATCCGGGAAATGGCAGTCAGCAGATCTTCATCCGGCATAATGTATGCTACTTCGGAAAATTTAATTTTTAAATCGACAAACAGAGGTTATACTTTTACAAATGTGACTTCGGGATTACCAAATAATATTATTACAAGTGTAAACGTTCATCCTGATTCTTCGCAGATTGCACTGATAACTTTTTCCGGATTCGGATCCGGGAAGATCTATAAAACAACAAATGCAGGGCAAAGTTGGAATAATATTACGGGTAATCTTCCTGACTCTCCTGCAAATGACGCTTTGTTCTATTATCCGGGCATACCAACATCCGCTTACTATCTGGCAAATGATGTAGGCGTGTTTGTGACAAACAATAACGGACAGTCATGGGTGGAAATGGCAAATGGACTTCCGAATACTGTAATCATGCATCTTGATTATCATCAGACTTCTAACAAACTAAGAGCAGGTACTCACGGAAGAGGAGTTTATGAAATTCAGATCAATTCTGCAATAGTAGATGTTCAGTCATTCTCATTAGGTCTGACAGGAAATCAGCTGTTCAGTTCATCAACGATTAATCCTATCGGCAAAGTAAGAAATAATTCACCCGGAACTGTTACGTTTACTGCGATAAGAAAAATAAATCCGGGAGGTTATACAAGCAGTATAACCATTTCAAATCTGTCTTCAGGATCATCTGCTGATGTTATTTATTCACCTTGGACATTCTCTCCGGGATCCGTATATACAATTCAGGATTCGGTATATATTGCAGGAGATCTAAACACTTTGAACAATACTTTGACAGGAACTATTACACCCGGTCTTGGAGAATATATTTCACTTATCAATGAAGGTTTCTATTCAGCATCATTCCCTCCCTCCGGATGGAGCTTAGAGATTACCGGCTTTAATTATATAACAAGAAATTCAGCCAGCAGCTATGGTATCGGAAACGGTTCTTTGAAATATGATAACTGGAATTACAACCCCGGCACTGTTCAGTCTGTTATTACTCCTGTATTTTCAGCAACTGCATCAGGAGACTATATTACATTCGATCATGCATATTCCCCTTACAATAATAATATTTATACCGACTCTTTAATTATGGAGACATCATCAAACGGAGGAGCAAGTTATACTGCTGCACAAAAGCTATGGGGAAATTCCGACGGCGGTCCGCTGAACAGCACGACGGTTGGTTTTGATGATTTTACACCGACTTCCGGACAATGGCTTACTAAATCTTACTCAGTACCGGCCGGAACAAACAGGTTAAAATTCAGGGGAGTAAGCGGATACGGAAATAATCTCTACATAGACAGTATAAAATTATTTACAACCAGTTCTTTTACACAGTTCAATATTAAAGTAATACCGGAAGGATTTTACAGCACAGTTTCAGGCAGACTTAGTATGAGAGATACTGTAAAAGCAAATCTGAGGAGCATAACAAATCCTTTCAGCAGAATCGATTCTTCAACGGCAGTCATAGATTCAGTATCCTACACCGGATTTTTTATCTTTAAAAATGCTCCGTCAGGTACTTATTACATTCAGCTGATACACCGAAATACAATTGAAACCTGGAGCAAATCAGGCGGTGAGAGCATGACGAGGGGAGTATTGAAAAATTATGATTTTACTTCAGCCTCATCTCAGGCATACGGCAATAATTTGATATTAAAAGGAACTAAGTACTGCATTTTCAGCGGGGATGTAAATAAGGACAGTTTTGTAAATCTTACGGATGTTATAAATATTTATAACGCTGCAGGTATGTTTACAACAGGTTATAAAGTAACTGATGTTAACGGAGATAATATTTCCGATCTGACTGATGTTATTTTAACTTACAATAATTCTGCAGGATTTGTGAGCGTTGTAAAGCCGTGAGATGCAAGACGCGAGAC